>NZ_JBSFDB010000016.1:0-214615 GCF_053593695.1 Streptomyces sp. NPDC002144 | reverse complement strand
CACGTCGTCCCGGTCGACGGTCAGGTCATCGGCGAAGTGCCGGTCGCCAGTGGCGTCGGGCACGTACTTCACAGTGACAACGATCCTCAAGCTCACGCCGGCTCTCCTACTGCATCGTCATTTCGGTGCTGCCTCTTTCAGGCAGCATAGGCGCCTCAAGCGGCCGATCCCGATCGGGGCGACCCCGCGCTCCGAGCGAAATATTACTCGCCAGTACACCCAGTTCGTTCCCGCTAAGCAAGCGCTTTGAACTGTGACCTGTGCAACGCAGCGTAATCGGAACTCGACCGCTTCGCAGAGGGAGCCGGCGCCGGATCAGTCCCGCAGGCCGTTGAAGCGCCCCTGGTGATAGAGGAGCGGGCGGCCGGGGCCGGTGGGGTCGCCGAGGGCGACCTCGGCCAGGACGATGCGGTGATCACCCGCGGGCACGCGCGCGACGATCCGGCACACCAGCCAGGCCAGGACGTCGTCGAGGACGGGGACGCCCTCGGGCCCCTCGCGCCAGGCGGTGGGCGCCCCGAAGCGGTCGGCGCCGCTCTTCGCGAAGGTGGCAGCGAGTTCCTGCTGGTGGTCGCCGAGGATGTGGACGCCGATGTGGTCGGTCGCGGCTATCGCGGGCCAGGAGGAGGCGCCCAGGCTGATGCCGAAGGAGAGCATCGGGGGTTCGGCGGAGACGGAGGCGAGGGAGGTGGCGGTGAAGCCGACCGGGCCGGCGTCGCCACGCGCGGTGATCACGGCGACTCCCGCCGCGTGCCGGCGGAAGACGGAGCGCAGCAGGTCGGGCGAGGCGAGCTGGGGGGTACCGAGGTCGGATGTGGCCGTCATGGAGTTGTCCTTCTGCGAGAGAGGGCGAGCGGGGTCGTGGCTGCTCAACAGCCCGGACAGCGCGCGCTCGCGTTGCGGACGAGGTCGACGTGGACCCGCCCGTACAGAAGGAGTTCGGTCGGCATGGGGTCAGGCTGACGATAGGTGGTGCGCCCAGTCAAGTACGTTCCGGCATATGGGAGATGCCTCACCGTCCGCATCACAGCCGTCAAACCGCCTCCCCCAGTGCCGCGATGACGTCCGCCTTGCGCGGCTGCCCGGTCGCCCGCCGCACCACCCGGCCGTCGGCGTCCAGGACGAGCACGGTCGGCGTCTTGAGGATGTCGAGTTCGCGGACGAGGTCCAGGTGGTCCTCGGCGTCGATCTCGACATGGGTCACGCCCGGCACCATGCCGGCGACCTCGCCCAGGACGCGCCGGGTCGCCCGGCAGGGGGCGCAGAAGGCACTGGAGAACTGCACGAGGGTGGCCCGCTCGCCCAGTTCCTCGCCCAACTCGGCCGCGTCGAGCCGCTTTCCGTCGTCGCGCCCACGCACGCGTACTCTCCCGCTCCGCTGCCGATGCAGCAATCCATAGGCGCCCGCCACCACGAGCACCACCACACACACCACGAGTCCGGCCATCGACTGCTCCAGCGTTCACGAGACTGCAAAGATTCCCGGCTCCAGGAATCGTGTCCCATGCGGAATGCTTGATTCATGGACATCGATGTGAGGGGCCCTCGCTTCGGGGCGGCCCTGACGACCCTGGTACTGGCCATTGTGCTGATCACCGGGAACGTCTGGCTATTGGCCTGGCAGACGCTGGCGTTCGCGCTGGGCGCTGCGGGCGGGGTGGGCCGGTCGCCGTACGGCTGGCTGTTCCGCAGGGTCGTACGGCCCCGGATCGGGCCGCCGACCGAGTTCGAGTCGCCGGAGCCGCCGCGGTTCGCGCAGGCGGTGGGGCTCCTCTTCGCGGGCGTGGGGCTCGTGGGCTTCGCGCTGGGTCCGGACTGGCTGGGGCTGGCCGCCACCGGGCTGGCGCTCGCGGCGGCCTTCCTCAATGCGGCGTTCGGGTACTGCCTGGGCTGCGAGATGTACCTGCTGGTGCGCCGGGTCGGGGTGCGCGCGGAGTAAAGGCGACGTAAAAGCACGAGGTGGATCACCGGGCGACGTGACGAGGATCTCCGCCGCTGTCCGGAACTTGGACTGGCTCCCCGGCCGTTCTTCGGGCACGATCTGCGAGATGCCGTAAACCTACGGCTGCGTAGCTTTCCCGCCGGGAGCGTCCTTCCCAGGCTGAGAAGGAAGGGTCCACCCCGTCCATGGCAGAGCTTGTCTACCGTCCCGTCATCGGTCTCGCGCTCACCTTGTTCAAGGCGTGGGACCTGAAGATCGACTGCAAGGGATCGGAGAACATTCCGCGCTCGGGTGGTGCCGTGCTGGTGAGCAATCACATCAGCTACCTGGACTTCATCTTCGACGGCCTCGCCGCGCTTCCGCAGAAGCGTCTCGTGCGCTTCATGGCCAAGGAGTCCGTCTTCCGGCACCGGATCTCCGGGCCGCTGATGCGGGGCATGAAGCACATCCCGGTGGACCGCGAGCAGGGCGACGCGGCGTACGCGCACGCGCTGGACTCCCTCAAGTCCGGTGAGGTCGTCGGGGTGTTCCCCGAGGCCACCATCTCGCAGTCGTTCACGCTGAAGTCCTTCAAGTCCGGTGCCGCGCGCCTGGCGCAGGAGGCGGGCGTCCCGCTGGTCCCGATGGCGGTCTGGGGCACCCAGCGGCTGTGGACCAAGGGCCACCCGCGCAACTTCAAGCGCAGCCACACGCCGATCACGATTCGTGTCGGCGAGGCCATCGAGGCCTCCAAGGACAAGTACGCGGGTGCCATCACCCGGCAACTCCGCGAGCGTGTCCAGGAACTGCTGGAGGCCGCCCAGCGCGCCTACCCGGTCCGTCCGAAGGACGCGAGTGACACATGGTGGATGCCGGCCCACCTGGGCGGCACGGCACCGACCCCGGAGGAAGTACGGGCGGCGGAGGCCCACTGAGGGCCGCCGGAAAACCCACCCACGCCTCGGCGGCAACGGCCCCTTGAGCACGCCTGACGCACCCGGGGACGGAGTTTGGCCGGGGTCCGGCCCGAGGCTTCCCGTGCCTGCCCGGCAGCCGGGCAAACGGCCGTACACGCCCTCCACGGCCACCGCCTGACCTGGGTTTTCTCCTCCCGCGGACTTAGGATCCCCGCTTCGGGAAGGGGATCCGATGGACCGACACATACGCACAGTCGAGGACGTACTCCAGCTCCTGGACGGCCTGTTCGCCGCCGGAGGCGATCGATGGACGACGGACGCCGGCTCGTGGTGGGACGACTTCTACGCGGACCGCTCACGCCGGATCCCGTTCTTCGCCGCGAAGCCTGACGAAAACCTGGTCTCCCACGTCGAGGCCGGACTGCTCACCCCCGGACGCGCCCTCGACCTGGGATGCGGCCCCGGCCGCAACGCGCTGTACCTCGCCTCCCAGGGTTTCGAGGTCGACGCCGTCGACCTGTCGTCCGAGGCCGTCGCGTGGGCCGGGGAGCGCGCGGCCGAGGCGGGTGTCGAGGTCCGCTTTCTTGCGGGAGACGCCTTCGCCCTGTCCGGGACCGGGTTGCGGGGGCCGTACGACCTGGTCTACGACTCGGGGTGCTTCCACCACCTGCCGCCGCATCGCCGGATCAGCTACCTGGCGCTGCTCGATCAACTCCTCGCCCCCGGCGGTCTGTTCGGGCTCACCTGTTTCGCCGCCGGTGCCATGGGCTCCGAACTGCCGGACGCGGCGTTCTATGAACGCGGCCGGCTCGAGGGCGGACTGGCGTACACCCCCGAGGCGTTGCGCACGCTGTTCGGTGGGATGACGGAGGTCGAGATACGGCGGATGCGCGACGAGCCGGCGGACTCCCCGTACTTCGGGGAGCCCTTCCTCTGGACCGCCCTGTTCCACCGGGCGTACTGACCCTCAGCTCGCGGACTGTGCGGCCCGTACGTCGATCCGCGCGCCCGGACTGAACTTCTCCAGCAGCTCGGCGAGTTCGGCGCCCGCCGCCTCCACCTCGGCCACCGGCATCGGGGCCAGGCTCTCCAGGAGGAAGATCGCGGAGACGCTCTGCTCGGTGAGACGGGTGCGCGGACCCTGGCGCCAGTTCCAGCGGCGGCAGGTGACACCCTCCTCGTCACGCCAGACCACCTCGCCCGCGTCGGGGTGCTCGATGACCTCCTCGCCTCCCGCGACGGTCACGAAGTCCTCGTCGCCGGTGGCCCGGACGAGCGTCATGCCGCCCCGGATACGGTCCGTGTCCTCGCCGCCGACGGGGATCAGATGGGCGACGCTGATCGCGTTGTAGAGGTCCACGAGGAGGTTGATCCGGGGCAGGCCGGCGTCGGACAACGCCCGCTTGGCCAGCGCCTCCGCGGAGTTGCGGGTGCGCGACGGCTTGGAGCCGAACGCCGTGTAGACCTCGCGCCAGGCCGCCATGTGCGGGTCCTCGTGCGGGGCGCGGCCGTCCAGACGTGCGGCGAGGCGGCGGACCGCGTCGTCGAGCAGCGCCGAACCGGCCTCGGTGCTGGGCCCGTTGACCAGACCGTGCGCCTCGATCGCGACATGGGTGAAACCGGGCGCGAGGGCACGCACCTCGTCGGAGACGGTCAGGGAGAGTGTCATCGCCTTGCCTCAGAGTGCGGTGGGGAGGGTCTTCCAGAGGGACGGCCGGTCGGGCGCGGCCCGGAGGACCTTCAGCACGGCCGGATGAGGTTCAGCGTACAGCACCGGATAGTCCAGCTCATTGGACTCCGGGTTGGGCGTGAAGGCCAGCCGCTCGCCGTCCAGGGAGAACCGGGCATCCACCCCCGGCTTGTTGCCGCGCGGGTCCTGCCGGAGCCAGGCACCGTTGAAGCGGACGGCGACCAGACCGTGCACCACGTCGAACTTCTGGTAGCAGAACGCGGTCGGGATGTCCTCGGCCCGCAACAGGGCAGCGAGGGCGTGCGCCTTGGCGTAGCAGATACCGGTGCCCTGCTCCAGGACGTCGGAGGCGCGCCAGGTGACCCGCGTATCGCCGGAGTCCTGCGAGTGGGGGATCGCGTCACGGACGAACTCGAAGGCGAGCCGTGCATAGGCATACGAGTCTGCCGCATTCCGAGCGAGACGCGCGGCCGTCTCCCGGACCAGCGGGTGGTGATGGTCGATGACCTCGTCGGCAGCCAGGTAGGCGGACAGGTCAGGGGTGTTCTGGATCAGCTCCATGCCCGCAGAGCATAGGAATACGGCCACCCGAGCGTCAATGACTTTTCATATGACCGCATATCTATGCAGCGGGTCGGCCCTTATCTGCGGCCCCTACCGGGCCATCTCCTCCTTCAGCGCCGCCACGAACGCGTCCACGTCCTCCTCGGTCGTGTCGAACGCGCACATCCAGCGCACGACGCCGGCCGCCTCGTCCCAGAAGTAGAACCGGAACCGCTTCTGCAGCCGCTCGCTGACGTCGTGCGGCAGCTTGGCGAAGACGCCGTTGGCCTGCACCGGGTAGAGGATCTCCACGCCGTGCACCGCGCGCACGCCCTCGGCCAGCCGCTGGGCCATCTCGTTGGCGTGCCGGGCGTTGCGCAGCCAGAGGTCCTTGGCGAGCAGGGCCTCCAGCTGCACCGACACGAAACGCATCTTGGAGGCGAGCTGCATGGACAGCTTGCGCAGGTGCTTCATGTGGCTCACGGCGTCCTGGTTGATCACCACGACCGCCTCGCCGAACAGCGCGCCGTTCTTCGTGCCGCCGAGGGAGAGGATGTCGACGCCGACCGCATTGGTGAACGTCCGCATGGGCACGTCGAGGGAGGCGGCCGCGTTGGCGATGCGGGAGCCGTCCAGGTGCACCTTCATGCCGTGAGCGTGGGCGTGCTCGCAGATCGCGCGGATCTCGTCCGGTGTGTAGAGGGTGCCCAGCTCCGTGCTCTGCGTGATGGACACCACCTGCGGCATGGCGCGGTGCTCGTCGTCCCAGCCGTACGCCTGCCGGTCGATCAGCTCGGGGGTGAGCTTGCCGTCCGGGGTGGGGACGGTGAGCAGCTTCAGACCGCCCATGCGCTCCGGCGCGCCGCCCTCGTCGACGTGGATGTGCGCGCTCTCGGCGCAGATCACCGCTCCCCAGCGGTCGGTGACCGCCTGGAGCGCGACGACGTTGGCGCCGGTGCCGTTGAAGACCGGGAAGGCCTCCGCCGTGGCGCCGAAGTGGCTGCGGATGATCCGCTGGAGGTTGTCCGTGTACTCGTCCTCGCCGTACGCGACCTGGTGCCCGCCGTTGGCCACGGCCAGGGCGGCGAGCACCTCGGGATGAGCCCCCGCGTAGTTGTCGCTGGCGAAACCGCGGACGTCCGGGTCGTGATGGCGGCGGGCGTCGCTCTTCGGGGGGTTCACGGCTTCTCGGTCAGCCACAGACGCTTTCCGTTCACTTCGGCGGCGGGCTTGCTCCAGACGTCGGCGATGGCCTCCGCCAGGTCCTTGACGTCGGTGAAGCCCGCGAACTTCGCGTTGGGGCGCTCGGCGCGCATCGCCTCGTGCACCAACGCCTTGACGACCAGGATCGCAGCCGCGGAGGTCGGCCCGTCGGGGCCCCCGGCCTTGCGGAAGTAGTCCGCCATGGCGAGCGTCCACGCCTCGGCCGCGGCCTTGGCGGCGGCGTAGGCGGCGTTCCCGGCGGTCGGGTTGGAGGCGCCGGCCGCGCTGATCAGGACGTACCGGCCGCGGTCGCTGCGCTGGAGGGCCTCGGAGAAGGCCAGGGAGGTGTGCTGCACAGTGCGGATGAGCAGCAGCTCCAGGAAGTCCCAGTCGTCCAGGCTGGTCTTGATGAAGGCCTCACTGCCGCGCCAGCCGCCCACGAGGTGGACCAGCCCGTCTACGCGGCCGAAGTCCTTCTCGATGTGGGTGGCCCAGTCGCGGGTGGACTCCAGGTCCAGCAGGTCGACGGGTTCCCCCGTGACGGTCGCACCGCCCGAGGCGTACCGGGCCGCGTCCACGGCCTCGGCCAGCCGCTCGGGGTCGTTGTCCGCGGCGACGACGGTCGCCCCGGACTCGGCCAGCCGCGTCAGGGCGGCCCGGCCCGCGGGCCCGCCCGCGCCCGCGACCGCGATCACCGCACCGCTGAGAGCTCCGTTCCCCGCCATGTTCTTCGCCTCCTGAGCAGTGTTCCCGGGCTTGCGCGCGACGGCGCCGCTCACGCGGCGACTCGCTCGGCGCTCTCCGCGGTGATGCCCTTGGTGGAGGCGATCACGTTCTTGAGCTTCTTGGAGAGGGCCTCATAGAACATGCTCAGCGGAAACTCGTCCGGAAGCACGTCATCGACGAGTTTCCGCGGCGGCTGGCTCAGGTCGAGGGCGTCGGGGCCCTTGGCCCACTTGGAGCCCGGGTGCGGGGCGAGGTAGGTGGAGACCAGCTCGTACCCGGCGAACCAGTGGACGAGCTTGGGACGGTCGATGCCGTCGCGGTAGAGCTTCTCGATCTCGGCGCACAGCTCGTTCGTCACCTGCGGGGCGCGCTGCCAGTCGATGTGGAGCTTGTTGTCGGTCCACCGGACGACGTCGTGCTTGTGCAGGTAGGCGAAGAGCAGCTGGCCGCCCAGACCGTCGTAGTTGCGTACGCGCTCGCCGGTGACCGGGAAGCGGAACATGCGGTCGAACAGGACCGCGTACTGCACGTCACGGGCCTGCGGCACGCCGTCGGCCTCGAGCTTCACGGCCTCCTTGAAGGCGGTGAGGTCGCAGCGCAGCTCCTCCAGGCCGTACATCCAGAACGGCTGCCGCTGCTTGATCATGAACGGGTCGAAGGGCAGGTCGCCGTGGCTGTGGGTGCGGTCGTGGACCATGTCCCACAGGACGAAGGCCTCCTCGCAGCGCTTCTGGTCGTGGACCATCGCGGCGATGTCCTCGGGCAGCTCCAGGCCCAGGATGTCGACGGCGGCGTCGGTGACGCGGCGGAAGCGGGCGGCCTCGCGGTCGCAGAAGATGCCACCCCAGGAGAACCGTTCCGGCGCCTCGCGCACGGCGATGGTCTCCGGGAAGAGGACGGCGGAGTTGGTGTCGTACCCGGCCGTGAAGTCCTCGAACTTGATGCCGCAGAACAGCGGGTTGTCGTAGCGGGTGCGCTCCAGCTCGGCCAGCCAGTCGGGCCAGACCATGCGCAGCACGACCGCCTCGAAGTTGCGGTCCGGGTTGCCGTTCTGCGTGTACATCGGGAAGACGACCAGATGCTGCAGACCGTCCGCGCGGCCCGCGGCGGGCTGGAAGGCCAGCAGCGAGTCCAGGAAGTCCGGCACCTGGAAGCCGTCGACGGCCCACCGTTCCAGGTCCTTGACCAGGGCCTCGTGGTAGGCGGTGTCGTGCGGGAGCAGCGGGGAGAGCTCCTCAACGGCCTCCACGACACGCCGGACGGCGGCTTCGGCGTCCGCCCGTCCGGGTGCCGTCGCGGCCTCGAAGTCGATCGACCCGTCCTTGGACTGCCATGGCCGGATCTGCTCCACGGCATCCTTGAGCACCGGCCACGCCGGGTGCTCGACCACCCTGGTCGCGGGAGGAACCTGCTCCCCCGAAGCCGCCTGCACAAGAATTTCCGTCATGTCCCATCCTCCACGGGAGAAGCTTGCGTAAGGAGACCGTATACATACGAGCTTTCTCCCAGCAAGGGGAGCCTCGGGAAATTATCCTGCCCACCCACATCGTCACAGAACTTTTTCCTGCCGGATGCTGTGGGTGTGATCGATCGGGGTATACATGCGCCTCCGGCGGATACCGGCCATCGGTCAATACCCGCGCAACTCGCCCACGCCCGGGTGACCGGCCCCGCCGGTACCGGCCAGGTCCGCCCCGTACGTCACCCCAATCCCCCGTGTACGAGCGGGTTCATCGACAGGCCGGGCCGTTAGGCTGCGGCTCTGCCCACGTGAACCGTCCGCTCCGGTCCGCGCGGGTCCGAGCCGCCGTCGACGGAAGCGAGTTGAACCTTGAACTTCCTTACCATCGGTCACCGCGGAGTCATGGGTGTCGAACCCGAGAACACCCTCCGTTCCTTCGTCGCCGCCCAGCAGGCGGGCCTCGACGTCATCGAACTCGATCTCCACCTCAGCAAGGACGGCGCCCTCGTCGTCATGCACGACAGCGACGTGGACCGCACGACCGACGGCACCGGCCCGATCGCCGACAAGACCCTCGAGGAGCTGCGCGCCCTGGACGCGGGCCGCGGCGAACGGGTCCCCGTCTTCGAGGAGGTCCTGGACGCCGTGCAGGCCCCCCTGCAGGCCGAGATCAAGGACGTGCAGGCGGCCAGGGCACTCGCCGAGGTGATGCTGGACCGGGACCTGGTCCCCCGCGTCGAGGTGTCCTCCTTCCACGACGAGGCCGTCGCCGAGATCGCCCGGCTGGTGCCGGGTGTACGGACCGCGCTGGTCGGCAGCCGGTTCGGCACCGACATCGTCGACCGTGCGGTGGAGGTGGGCGCGGCGACGGTCTGCCTCAACATCCGCCGGCTCACGCTGGAGATCGTGGAGCAGGCCCGCAAGGCGGACCTGAGGGTCATCGGCTGGGTGGTCAACACCCAGGACCACCTGCGGCTCGTACGGGCGCTGCAGCTGGACGGCGCGACCACCGACTACCCGGAGATCAAACGCACCGCCCGCTTCACCGCGTGAGCGTCACGCCAGCTCCTTGACCAGCAGCTCGAACTGCAGGTCGTCGCGCTGCGGAATGCCGAAGCGCTCGTCGCCGTACGGGAAGGGCGTCATCCTTCCCGTACGGCGGTAGCCGCGCCGCTCGTACCAGGCGATGAGGTCCTCGCGTACGGAGATCACGGTCATGTGCATCTCGCGCACTCCCCAGCTCTCCCGGGCCGCGCGCTCCGCCTCGGCGATGATCACCTTTCCGAGGCCGCCGCCCTGGAGTTCCGGGCTGACCGCGAACATCCCGAAGTAGGCGTGGTCGCCGCGGTGTTCGAGCTGGCAGCAGGCGATGACCCTGCCGTCCCGCTCGACCGTCAGCAGTCGGCTGTCCGGCGACTTGACGACCTCCAGCACGCCCTCCGGGTCGGTGCGCTGCCCCTCCAGGATGTCCGCCTCCGTGGTCCAGCCGACGCGGCTGGAGTCACCGCGGTAGGCCGACTCGATCAGCTCGACCAGGGCGTCCACGTCGGCGTCCGTGGCATCGCGGAAGGTCAGTCCGGCGGTGGCGGTGTCCATGGGGCGGCTCTCCGATCTGTGGCGCGGCGCGGGCAAGGACGAGGGTAACGCCCTAGCCTGGGGGCGCATGGTGCACGTTCTCAGCAGCCGGGTCCTTCTCCAGCCCGCCGATCCCGAACGCTCCCGCCGTTTCTACGGCGAGCAGCTGGGCCTCCCCGTCTACCGCGAGTTCGGCACGGGACCGGACCGCGGCACGGTCTACTTCCTCGGCGGCGGCTTCCTGGAAGTCTCGGGCCGCTCGGATGCGGCGCGCTCCCCCGCGGTACGGCTGTGGCTCCAGGTCGAGGACGCGGGCGCGGCCCACGAGGAGCTGCGCGCCAAGGGCGTCGAGATCGACCGGCCCCCGGTGAAGGAGCCGTGGGGTCTGGTCGAACTGTGGATCAGGGACCCGGACGGGACGCGGATCGTGCTGGTGGAGGTGCCATCGGACCATCCGATCCGCTACCGCCCGGGGATCTGAACCGGATCCGGGCAGCGGGAGCCCGGTCGGTGCTCCCACTGGCGGTCGGTTCGCGTCAGTTCGCGGAAGCCGGCGTCCAGGAGCACGCCGATCGACGCTTCGTCGTCGGACGGCTCGTAGGCGAGGAGACGGTCGACGTCGCAGAGCCGGAGCCAGGCGGCGGCTTGGGCGAGGAGATGGTGCTCCAGGCCCGTGTCCCTCGCCGCCGGGGCGATGTGCAGGTTGCCGATGTCGGCGAGGCCCGGGGCTCGCGTGTGCCGTTCCGGGCGGGCCAGGGACGTGTCGACCTCGATGAAGCCGAGGGCGCCTGCGGTGTCGTCGTAAGCCGTGAAACGGGTGCCGCACTCCCCCAGCGTGCGCTCGAAGCGGAGGTCGGCCCGCGGTTCGGGCGCCGGCAGGTCGGCGACCCGCGCGATGAGGATCACCTCGGTGTTCCCGGTGTTGCGGAAGCCCGAGCGTTCGTACAGGGCGCGGATGTGCGGCCAGGTGCGGGGCAGGCCGTAGACGACGGGCGCGGGCAGTGCGCCGCCCGCGTAGCGGAGGCGGACCTTCCAGCGGGCGAGCTGGGCCAGGCAGGCGGCCATCAGCTGGTCGGCGGCCGCTTCGGAGTCCGGCCAGAAGGACGCCGGCGGCCGGAACACGAACCAGTCGATCTCACCGGCGTCCCGGTACGTCTCGCCGACCTCGGAGTCGGCGCGGTAGCGCAGCAGATGCGCGGCGGCGACCACGTACCGGCGCTGCTCGGCGACGAGTGTCGTGCGCTCGGCGACCCAGGGGTCGGTGATGAACTCGTCGGGCTGCCGTTCCAGGTCGCTGAGGACGGTGTTCACGGAGACCGAGACGCCGGGGACGACGGCGGCGACATGCGCGTTGATCAGTTCGGTGAGCTGGTCGCGGTCGTCGCGGCGGAAAGGGCGCACCAGGGGCGCGGACATGCGGGACCTCCGGGCAGGGGTGGTGGACTGGAGGCCGCCATGCGGTGCGGTACGGGGCCGAGCGTACGGCGGCGGTGGCACCGGGCGCGAGGGGTTTGTCCGGATGGCCGGGAACCGGGCCCGGCACTAGCGTGCTGGGGAGGACCGGACGTGGATCCATTGCGGAGGAACGCCATGAAGCTCGACAAGCCGGTGACCGGTGGCCCCTGTTGGACCGAGCTGGGGACCAGCGATCTGGAGGGCGCGAAGCGGTTCTACGCGGAGCTGTTCGGCTGGCGTGCCGAGACGGATCCCCGGCAGGAGGCGGGCGGCTACTCGGTCGCGCATCTCGGGGACGTGGCGGTGGCCGCGCTGTCCCCGCTGTACCAGGAGTCGCAGCCCGTCGCCTGGAACGTGTCCTTCGCGGTACGGGACGCGGACGAGTCGGCCGGGAAGGTCACGGCGGCGGGCGGGACGGTGCTGCTCGGGCCGATGGACGTGTTCGACGTGGGCCGTTTCACGGTGGCGATCGACCCCACGGGCGCGGTCTTCCAGATGTGGCAGGCGCGGTCCTTCCCGGGCGCCGGGCTGTTCAACGCGCCCGGCTCGCTGGGCTGGGTCGAACTGCTGACCCGGGCCCCGGAGCGGGCGGTGAACTTCTACACGACGGTCTTCGCCTGGAGCGTCAACGCCTCGGAGCACTACACCCAGTGGGGCGTCGACGGCGCCGACTTCGGCGGCATGATGGCGATGGACGACACGTTCCCGCACGAGGTGCCGCCGCACTGGCTGCCGTACTTCGCGGTGGCCGACGTGGACGGCGCCGCGGCCACGGCGACCGCGGCCGGCGGCAGCGTCCTGATGGAACCGAGGTCCCTGGGGGACGTCCGGCGGATCGGGGTGCTGCGGGATCCGCAGGGGGCGATGTTCGGGGTGTACGCGGAGGCCTGAGCGGTCGGCACGCTCAGGCCAGCGGTGTCACGGTGATCCGGTCGACGACCGGGGCGTGGGCGGAGCGCTGACCGTGGGCGTTCTTGGTACGGCCGTCGAAGTCGAGCAGTTCGTCGGCGGTGAAGGTGACGGTGTTGGGCCCCCGGTCCAGGGTGACGGGCACGGAGAGGTTCCAGAAGTTGCCGAAGTGGAAGGTGGTCGGGAACAGCACGCGCTGCGGGGCGGCTCCGTTGACCGAGATGTCGGCGTGACGGCAGACCGGGTCCGGGTTGTAGTGGGTGGCCGGTGCCTGCTCGCCGTTGGAGTAGCGGATCGTGAGGGCGTGGCGGCCGGGGCGGTCGGCGGTGACGGTGAGGGTGAGGGCGTTCGCGTCGCCCGCCCCGATGCCGTCGACCGCCTTCCCGCCCGTCGCGTACGGGTACGCGGCCACCTTCGCGGTGCCGGTCAGGGTGCCTTCCGCGGCGGGGACCCGCATGCTGGGCAGCAGGCCGCGCGACGGCTCCACCAGTAGCCGGTCCACGACCAGGCGCGCCGAAGTGCAGGTCACCGTGACCTTGTTGATGCCACCGGCCAGGAAGAGGGGGACGGGGCCGTGCGCGACGGGGCCTACGTCCTCGCCGTTCACCGAGAGCAGGCCCTCTCCGGGGCCGAGCAGATCGACCGTCACCGTCGCCTCGCCGTCGTCCTCGGCGTGCACCCAGAAGGTCACGGTGCCGCTGTGCGGGAGAACGGCGGCACCGGGGCCCGAGGCGCCCGGCTCGTCGTAACTCATCCGCGCCCCGCCACCGAGCGCCGCGAACTCGGCTTCGTACACGTCCTGTTGGCGATCCTCGCGCAGGGTGAGATCCAGTTTGTCGACGACCGCGTCGCCCTTGGTCACGCCGAGGTCGGGGTCCTGGGCGGCGAGGGTGATGCGGTGGGGGCCGGCCGTCAGCTCGACCCGGGTGTCGGTGTGGCCCCAGACGGCCCACTTGTAGCCGAGTGGCAGCCGGAGTTCGCGGGGCTGCCCGCCGTCGACGCGCAGGAAGACGTTGGTGGGGCCCTGTTCCCTCACCAGGTCGGCCAGGTTGTGGGAGTTGGCGAACACGCGGAGGTCGTACGTCCCGTCCTGCGGAACCTCGACGTCGAAGGCGAGGACGAGGTCGGAGCCGGTGCGCAGGCCGCCGACGTGATGGCCGCCGGAGGTGGCGAACTTGTCGACGTCGGACGGGGAGCCCTCGGGACCGTTGACCGAGTGGCCGCCGCCCGTGTGGGCCGCGTCCTCGGCCTCGTAGGTGCGCCGCCAACCCACCGACGGGGCAAGGAGAGTGGCTCCGTTGCCGCCGGGGGCGAGGGTCAGCTGGTAGGCGGACATCTCGTCCAGGTCGGCCAGGGGCAGCCGCACCCGGCCGTCCACGACGGGCAGTTCGACGTCCCGTAGCCGCAACGGCTGTGCACTGGAGCCGACTTGGCCGGTCCAGGGGATCTCCTGCAGCCGCAGATGGACGCGGTTGCCGAAGACCTCGGCATCGACGCCCTCGAAGACCAGGTCCGCGGCGCCGCTCGCACCGCCGAACAGCAGCCGCGCCTGCCGCTTGTCGCGGTCGAGCGCGGCGACGCCCTGCAAGGTGTACTGCGCGTTGGGGTGCGGCGCCCTGACCTGGACGGTGTTCCCGCTCAGCTGTCCGTAGGCGTTGAACAGCCACCACTGCCCGTTGCCCTTGTTCGCCTCCACCGCGGAGTCGTTGAGGTTTCCGGCGATGTTCCAGTACGCCATGTCGGCGTCGACCTTGCACTCCTCGAGCGCGGCGATCCACTGGATCATCTGCCCGGGAACGGACAGGTGGTAGTTGTGCGCGTACTCGTTGAGGTTGACGGGCAGCGGGCCGATGCCCAACTCCCGCTCCATCTGACGGTACTTGGCCACGTTCGTGCGGACCTCGTCCGGCGAGGACAGCTCGTGCCAGGTGATCACGTCCGGCAGTACGTCGTGGTCGCGCGCGAACTCGAGGAAGCCGCGCACCTCCGGGTAGAGGATGCAGGTGTTGGGACCGGCGATCCGTGCCTCGGGGTCGATGCCCTTGATGAGGTGGTACGCCCGCTGCCATGCGGCGAAGTAGGGGCCCGGCTCGGTGTGCCAGGAGACGTGGTCGTAGCTCCACTTGCCGGTGCCGAACATGTTGCCCTCGGGCTCGTTGAACGGCACCCACACCAGATGGGACCTGAGCGCGCCCAGGGTCATGGCCTGCTCGACCTGGCGGCGGACGATCTCCAGATGGGCGGCGAGCTTCTCCTCACCGGTGGCGCCCGGCCATTCGTAGGGGAAACCGCGGTGGAAGTCGGTGACATAGACGTACACGTCCTTGCCTCCGGCCGCGACGAAGGAGGGAAGGATCTCCAGGGCGTCGGCGCCCGGATGCTGGATGCCGTCCTGGGCCTTGGTGGCGACCGTGCGCACGTACATGCCCTCGACGACCGCGCGGCTGGGCACACCGTCGCCGTACAGGCCGTAGAGCGTGCCGCTCGCGCCGCCGTGGAACGGGCCCGTCTCCGTGCCCAGATCGACCGTCAGGGTCTCGGCTGCCACGGCATCCTCTTTCGTTCGACATCTCGTACGCCAGTCGATTCTTCGAACCGACCGGATCGAACGTAGGGAGTGCGCGGCGATCACGTCAACGGGTGTCCGGCCACCGAAAGTTGCGGAACCGACGCTCAGGCGCGCAGCGCGCCGAGGCTCCCCTCCAGCCTGGCCAGCAACTCCCCGAGCAGGTCGGCGAGTTCGCCCTGTCCCTGCGGTGCGAGCACCGACAGTACGGCGGTCTCGTAGGCCAGTTGCTCCGGCAGGAGCCCGTCGACCAGGGCGCGACCGGCGTCCGTGAGGCGGACGTGGGCGACGCGGCGGTCACGGGTGTCACCGCGGCGCTCGACCAGGCCGCGCTCGGTGAGCTGCTTGAGGCGCTTGGTGACGGCGGCGCCGGACGAGAAGGTCTCCCGGGCCAGTTCGCCGGGGGTCAGCTCATGGCCGGTGCGGCGCAGGGCGCCCAGCAGGTCGAACTCGGGGCGGCTGAGGCCCGCGCGGCGCAGGGGGGCGTCCTCGGCCTGCTGGAGGAGGGCGGCACAGCGGTTGATCCGGCCGATCACCTCCATCGGGCCGGTGTCCAGGTCCGGGTGGACGGCCCGCCACTGCCGGACCACCGTGGAGACGGTGTCGCCCCTTCTCGCGCCCGCCCGCCGTCCGTTCGGTGCCGTCATGGCCGTATGCCCTCCGCGCTCGTCGTCCCGTGCAGCCCCGGGTGCCGTACCGTCGCGGCGAGCGTACGGTGTCCGGTCCGCTCGGCGCGCACGACCCGCTCCTGAGGCAGGGCGCGCTGCCACCACTCGCCCGCGGCGGCGTCGGCCGTGGCACGCAGGTCGGCCAGCGCGGCGGCGAGACCGCGGCGGGCGGCCTCCAGGTCGGCGGGTGCGGGCGCGGGCTCGGCGAGCAGCCGGGCGGCATGCTCCCGGGCGCGCTCGGCGGCGGTCAGCGCGTGTTCGACGCGGTCGCCCGCGCGCCGGTTGGTGACGGCGACGGCGGCGAAGAAGCCGACCAGCGCGCCGACGACCGTGTCCACGACCCGCTCGGTGATCAGCCGCCCGGGCTGCTGGGTGTGGGCGAACTCGGTGATGAGCAGCGCCATCGGGGTCACACAGACGGTGCCGAGCCAGTAGTTGCGGCTCATCAGCGCCTCGGCACCGAAGTTGAAGGCCAGGCAGAACAGGACCAGGAAGACATGACCGGCGTGGGCGAGCGGAGCCACGGCCGCGAAGAGGAGCACGCCGAGGAGGTTGCCGACGACGCGCTGGATGCCCCGGCTCCACGTGAGGGCGAGGTTGGCCTGGTAGAGGGAGGCGGCGGTGACCAGCGCCCAGTACGGGCGGCCGACACCGAGGGCGAGGGAGACATAACCGGCAAGGGCGCAGCCCAGGGCGGTACGGACGGCGATGGGGGCGAGCGGGCCGAGCCTCGCCCACAAGGGGCGGGCGGGGGCGGCCAGTTCGGCTTCCAGGCCGAGGAGTTCGTCGGCGGCCTGCGGGTCGTCGAGTTCGGGCACGGGTCCGGTGCCGCACAGCTCGCGGGCCCACGCCCGCAGTCGCCGCGGGTCGGTGTCGTCGGGGGCGGCGAGGGCGACCTCCCCGCGGACGACAAGGCGTTCCAGAGCGCGCCGGGTGGGGGTGTCGTCGGTGGCGAGCAGAGTCTGCCAGGCGGCCTGGACTGCGGCAGCCGCGACGGCACGGGAGCGGGGGTCGGCGTCACCGGTGGCGTGCGCAGGGGTCGCATGGGCAGCGGTCGCGTGGGCGGCGGCCGCGTTCAGGGCCTGGGCGGTGGCCCGGCGTTCCGGGCCGTGCGGGCGCAGCAGGCCGGGCGCCATGCCGACGAGCCAGGCCCAGACGCCCGCCGCGAGGGCCAGGGCGAGATGGCCGGGCACCTGGGCGAGGGTCTGCGGGGCGAAGAGGGCGGCGGAGCTGATGAAAGTCGGTACGACATGGCCGGGCGGGCCGATCCGGGTCGCGTCGCACAGCGCCTTCTGCACGGCGGCCAGCAGCGCGCCGAGGGTGACGAGCACGACGGCACTCGTGGTGAGAGACGCGGCGACCAGGGCGACGGCGAGACCGCCGACCATGCCGAGGACGACCCAGGCCAGGGCGCGGGCCCGGGCGGCGTAGGGGCGGTTGTGGGCGTACAGGGCGCACAGGGACCCGGCCATGGTGTACATCGCCAGGTCGAGGCGGCCGAGGGCCAGGAGCGTGAGGTTGGGCGGAGCGACCGAGGCGATCACGCTGAGGGCGGGCTTGAACCAGATGTCCGAGGGCCGGCCGAGACGCAGGACGCCTGCCAGGGGGAGGCGGCGGGGGCGGGTGGAGGGGGCGGTCGCGGATGGCATGTGACATAACATTAGCAGGTGTTTTACCCGTGAACGAATTACCCGCCCCACCCCTCACCCATCGTGCTCCCTCGAATGCCCCCCGTGTACATCCTTGCGCTCGCGTGCGCGCCGGACGGCCCGGGCATCGACGGACTGTCGACACCGTCGAGCAGGGAGGTGCGCGTGCACGGACCGGCTTCGCCCGGCTGGCTGCTGGTCGCGCTGTGTGCGGCGACCGGGGCCTACTGCCTGCTGCGGATGCGCAGCACCGTCGAGGAGCAGCGCCGGGCCGCGGGCGGCGAGGCGCTGATGGGGTTCGGCATGGCCGCGATGGCGGTACCGGCGGCGGTGTTCAGCCCGCCGTCGTGGGCCTGGCCCGTCTACGCGGCCGTGTTCGGCGCCGCGGCGCTGCGCGCGCTCTGGGCGGCGCGGACCAGCGCGCACCATCTGCACCATCTGGTGGGCGCGTCGGCCATGGTCTACATGGCACTGGTCATGGCGGCCACGCCCCAGCACCACGCCGGCCACAAAGGACCGTCCGGAGTGCCGCTGGTGACCGGTGTGCTCCTGCTCTACTTCATGGGATACGTCCTGCTCTCCGGCGTCCGACTCGTCCCGGCCGCCGCGGGGGGCGGCTCGGTGGGATGGGGTGACCGGCCGGAGATCGCACGGGCGTGCCGGCTGTCGATGGGGATCGCGATGGCGGCGATGCTGATCACGCTGTGAGTGGCAGGGGCGGAGCCCACACCACCGCAGCGGGTTTCAGGCACGATCCGGCGGCGAGGTTCGTCTTATGCACCATCCGCCCGTCGACGCCCCACCCCGCGCGCCAGCCCACCGCGTGGCCCCACGCGCCGCGCTCCTTCTCACCCTCGCCCTGGCCTCGGTCCTCCTGCTCATCTCGGTGGCGCGGAAGTGGCGCCCCCTGACCGACGCCGACGCCGACATCGCCGGCACCACGCACCGCTGGGCCGTCGACGAACCCGGCCTCACCCACATCTTCCGCGTCCTCACGGACTGGGTCTGGGACCCGTGGACGATGCGCCTGGTCGCCGCGGTCGTCGTGGTGTGGCTGGTCCGGCGCCGCTCGGCGCGCTGGACGGCGCTGTGGCTGGCGGTCACGGTCGCGGTGGGTGCCCTGGTTCAGCAGTCCCTCAAGGCGGCGATCGACCGGCCGCGCCCGGTGTGGCCGGACCCCGTCGACTCGGCCCACTACGCGGCCTTCCCCTCGGGCCACGCGATGACGGCCACGGTCGTCTGCGGCCTCCTCCTGTGGCTCCTGCACCGCCACGGCACGAGCCGCACCCTGTGGCGTACGACCCTGACGGTTGCCGTCGTCTCGGTGCTCGGCGTCGGTCTGACGCGCGTATGGCTGGGCGTCCACTGGCCGTCGGACGTACTGGGAGGCTGGCTGCTGGGCGCGCTGCTGGTGGTACTGGCCGCCCTGGCACACCGGCGATGGGCTCCGTGAGCACGCGGGATTACGGCTGCATCGGGCCGGAAGAACTGCGGCCGAAGGCGGGAGGGGGCGCCGAGGGATGCGCGATCGGCACGCCCGCCGACCTCGACGTCTGGATGGCCGAGCGCGGCGCGCAAGAGGCTTCGGAACCCTTCACCCACGTCATCGGACCGGACGGCCTGCCGCGGCCGGCGCCGCGGCGCAGCGAGCACGGGCTACTGCCCGGATCTCGAGGTGGTGTTCCGGTGCCCCGTAAGATCCACTCATGCTTGCTGTTCTGTTCGACTTCTCCGGCACCCTCTTCCGTATCGAGTCCACCGAGTCCTGGCTGCGGGCCACGTTGGACGAGGTCGGAGTCGCCCTGCCGGAGGCGGAGTTGGCGCAGGCGGCGAAGGGGCTGGAGGTGGCGGGGGCGTTGCCGGGCGGAGCCCCTCCGCAGCGGCTGCCCGGTGAACTCGCCGAGCTGTGGCGGGTCCGGGACGAGAGCGCCGAGTTGCACCGGGCCGCGTATACCGGGCTCGCCCGCCAAGTGCCGTTGCCCGACCCGGCGTTGTACGACGCGCTGTACGACCGGCACATGACGCCGGCGGCGTGGACGCCGTATCCCGATGCCGCCGAGGTGCTGTACGCGCTGTGCGAGCGCGGGCTGGGGGTCGGCGTGGTCAGCAACATCGGGTGGGATCTGCGGCCGATCTTCGACGCGTACAACCTCGACCGGTTCGTGGACGCGTACGTGCTGTCCTACGAGCACGGCATCCAGAAACCCGACACCCGGCTGTTCGCGGTCGCCTGCGAGGCGCTGGAGGTCGAACCGCACGAGGCGCTGATGGTCGGCGACAACCGGGAGGCCGACGGCGGGGCCGCCGGCCTGGGCTGCCAGGTGCACTTCGTCGACCATCTGCCGGCGCACGAGCGCCCCGACGCACTGCGCCGGGTGCTCGACCTGGTGGACTGACCGGCGGCCCGCGCTCCCTACTCGATGTAGCCCTCCACCTGCGAGGACGGCCGCACCTGCGCGTCGTCCGGGTTCTCCCCGAACTCCGCCTTCGCGCGCCGCTGTCGCAGCAGGTCCCAGCACCGGTCGAGCTCGACCTCGAGCTGGGCGAGCCGCTGGTGCTCCGTCGAGCTGTCGATCTCGCCGGCCGCGAGGGACTCACGGAGCTTGCGCTCGTCCTCGACCATTTCCGTGATCCTCGCCAGGATCCGCTGGTCCTGTTCCATCTCCGCACGCTCCTCCGGTCGACACTCGTGACCACTCTAGGGACGGCGCGGCGGCCGTGCGACGGATGCGCGAAAGCCCCAGTAAGTCGCCTGAGGTAACCATCGGGCGAAGAGACCGCCCGCCTGAGACGATCCCCCGCGTCGCCCCAGACGGACGGCAGCCCTGACCAGGCCCGCGAAAGCGGCGGACCGGTCATGCTGAGTATAGTTGGCTGGCAGCCAGTCAACGCAGGAGTTACAGCATGTCCCCGCGCAGCGCCTCGGTCAATGAAGAGTTGCGGAGACGTTCCCGGGAGCGGCTCCTGCAGGCGGCTGTCGAGGTGGTCGCCGAGCGCGGCTACGAGGCGACGACGCTCTCGGACATCGCGGACCGGGCCGGTTCGGCGCGCGGCCTGGTGTCGTACTACTTCCCGGGCAAGCGGCAGTTGGTGCAGTCAGCGGTGCACCGGCTGATGCACCGGACGCTGGAGGAGGGGCTGGAGCGGGAGCCGCGCACCGAGGACGGGCGGGAGCGGATGGCGCGGGCCATCGACGCGATCCTGGGACTGGCCCGGGAGCGGCCGGTGCTGATGCGTCAGCACATGGCCGGGCTGCTGCAGGCGGAGGGCTTCGTGCAGTGCCCGGAGCAGCAGCGGCTGGCCGAGCTGCTGCGTGACACCGTCGCCCGGCACGGCTCCGAGGACGCGGACTATCCGATGCTGCGCTCCCAACTGATGGGCGCCGTCTACGCGATGGTCCTGCCGAACGTGCCGATGCCGATCACCACCCTGCGGGCCGAGCTGTTCAGGCGCTACCGGCTCGACTGGGAGATGGGCGTCCCGCCGGACACTGGGGAAGCGTCCGGCGGGACCCACCAGACGGATCTGTCCCGCTACTTCGCGACCGGGGACGGGCCGGACGAGGAGCCCGGCCCGTCGCCCGCTCAGTCGAAGTAGTCCGGCTGCGACTGGGCGTTGAGCTCACTCGTCGAGTCCGTGAACTCCCGGACCGAGACACCGCCCTGGTACCAGGCCTGCACCATGATGTCCCGCCCCTTGACCGGGATCAACGAGCCGTTGCGGTCGACGCAGTTCTCGGTGTCGGCCTGGTGCCGGGGGATCTTGTAGTGGCCGCGGAAGACCAACTTGCGCTTGTCGCCCTTGCCGACGATGTCGTAGATGCCGTCGGCGCCGTGGTTCGGGCCGACGGCCGCGTTGCAGGTGGCCGCTCCGCCGCCGCCCAACTCGTCGGTGAACACCACCTTGCGCACGCTGCTGTGACGCCGGAGGACACCTCCGCCGTCGGAGGTCAGCGGCGGGCGTGGCCCGGTGTCAGGTAGCCCGCGTGGCGGGCCTGGGAGATCAGGCGGAGGGTCTTTCGGCGGCTGTGGCCGGTTGCGTGCATCACCGCGAGCACGGGGTCGTAGCCGTCCTCCTGGGCCGCGCGGTACTCCTCGGCGACGAGGCGGCGGCCTTCGAGGCCGCGGGGCCAGGTGGGGCGGGCCCGGCGGCCGGGTCCCGGGTCACCGGCCGGTTCCGGTGCGAGACCGCACGCTTCGAAGATCGGCTCCTCGATCCAGTCCGCGAGGACCGCGAGGTCGTCCAGGGAGAGGGCCGGCAGGGCCCGTACGTCCTCCAGGGAGACGCATCCATCGCTCACCACGGCGAGCGCGTCGACGCGGGCACCGTCGGGGAACGCCAGCCGCACGGTGAACCAGGACGTGTTGCCCCTGTCGTCCCGCACTTCCCACGCGGGCCACACGGAGACGACACCATCCGTCGCACAACGATCAGAAAGATTAAGAAAGGATGCTTCTAGCACACGCGCAACGTAACCGCATGATCACTTTGCATACGAACGGGACACGCACGGGTGTGGCGCGCCTGCACCCTGTCAGCCGAGCACACGTGGTGCGATGCTGGGACGTCAGCGATCTCCCGCCGTGAGGAGTTCCGCCGTGCTGCGTGTCGCCGTCGTCGGCTCCGGGCCGAGCGGGGTCTACACCGCCCAGAGCCTGACCCAGCTGGAACCCGACGTCCTCGTGGACGTCCTGGACCGGCTCCCCTGTCCCTACGGCCTGGTGCGCTACGGGGTCGCACCGGACCACGAGAAGATCAAGTCCCTGCAGAACAACCTGCGTACGGTCCTGGAGCACGAGCGGGTGCGGTTCCTCGGCGGCGTGCAGGTGGGCCCCGGCGGCGTGCCGACCGCGCGGCTGCGGGAGCTGTACCACGCGGTGGTGTACTGCGTGGGCGCCGCGACCGACCGGCATCTGGGAGTCCCGGGCGAGGACCTGCCCGGCAGCTGGTCGGCGACGCAGTTCGTGTCCTGGTACAGCGCCCATCCGGACGCCGCCGACGACGGGTTCCTGCGGGGCGCGCGGTCGGCGGTCGTCATCGGCGTGGGCAATGTCGCGGTGGACGTCGCGCGCATGCTGGCCCGCGGCGCGGACGAGTTGAGCCCGACCGACATGCCGCAGGCCGCGCTCGGCGCACTGGCCGCGAGCCGGGTGACCGACATCCACGTGGTGGGCCGGCGCGGCCCCTCCCAGGCCCGCTTCACCACCAAGGAGCTGCGCGAGCTGAGCGGGCTGCCCGGCGCCGAAGTCGTCGTCGATCCCGACGAGTTGGCGCTGGACCCGGCGTGCGCCGACCCGTCCGCGCTGCCCGCGGCCCAGCGGCGCAACGTGGAGGTCCTGCGCGGCTGGTCCCAGGTGCCATCCCTGGACGCCCCGCGCCGCATCCGGCTGCGCTTCTTCCTGCGCCCCGTCGAACTGCTAGCGGACGACGGCCGCGTGGGCGCGGTCCGCTTCGAGCGCACGGCTCCCGACGGGCACGGCGGAGTGACGGGCACCGGCGTGTTCGAGGACGTCGAGGCGCAGTTGGTGCTGCGCTCGGTGGGCTATCGCGGAGTGCCGCTGGAGGGGCTGCCGTTCGACCCGGCCGACGGCACGGTGCCGCATCTCGCGGGACGCGTGCTGCGCGAGGGCGTCGTCGTGCCGGGCGAGTACGTGGCCGGCTGGATCAAGCGGGGCCCGACCGGCGTCATCGGCACCAACCGGCCGGACGCCAAGGAGACGGTCACCTCGCTGCTCGAGGACGCCGACGTGCTCGTACGCAAGGACGTACCCGACGACCCAGTGGCCGCGCTGTCCGTGGCGGGCATCGAGCCGGTGACCTGGGCCGGCTGGCAGGCCATCGAGCGGGCGGAGGCGGCGCTCGGGGCCTCGCTGGGGCGGGGCGTGGTCAAGCTGGCCGACTGGGACTCGCTGCTGGCGGCGGCGCGCACGACGTAGCGGACGCGGACGCCTCCGCCGCTCTGGAGTCCCCATGACCACACCCGCGCCGTCCATCCCGTCGACGAGGTCCGCCCGCACGGCAGTTGGCTGCCTTCGGGCTGCAGCGGACCTCGCTCCTGGCCTGGCGGGGGCGCGGCACGCGGCCCGTGGACTCGGTGCCGACGTGCGCGTGCCCGTCCCGTCCCGCCGGTTCGTGCAGGTCAGGAGGACACGGCCCCCTGGGGGTGACCGGGCGGCGGGTAGGCGTGGCCGCTGAGGGCCTCCCGTGCCTGGTGCTGCGCCCGCTCGGCCACCTCCCGGGTCTCCGTCACGACGTCGCCGCGCTCCCTCACCAGACTGTCGTACACCGGCAGACGGTCGTACTCACTCGAATTCATGCGTGCCCCAGACGTGCGGCGGTTCATGGCCGACGAGCAATAAACCAGAGCCGGTCAAACGTCTTCTGGGGGACGCGCGGGAGTTCTGCACTCATGGTGCGAACATCCTGTGCCCATGGTCGTCAGCCCTGCTCCTCCCGACGGCCGAGGACGCGCTGGCCCAGCAGTGCGAGCGTGATCGCCGCCATGACGCCCGCCCAGGCCACCGGGCCGAGCGGGGTGCAGCCGAACAGGTTGCTGACGCCCGGGGTCTGGATCAGGGCCACCAGAACGACGGCCGACCCCAGGGAGGTGAACCGCACCAGGGGGCTGTCCCGGCGGTCCAGCAGGGTCTGCGCCAGCTGCGTGCCGACCACACCGCACAGGGCCATGGTGCTGGAGCGGCGCGCGGTGCCCGGGGTGAAGCGGCCGAACAGCCAGGCGACGAGCGCGCCCAGAGTGGTCCCGATGGCCCGGTGCCGGATCTGCCGGATCAGCGGCGCGCCCAGTACGTCGGAGGTGTCCTCCGGCGAGTCCGCGGTCGCCCGTATCGCCTCCTCGTCCGGCGTGACCGCCACCGCCATGGCCGGGAACAGGTCGGTGAACAGGTTGACCAGCAGCATCTGCCGGGTCGACAGGGGTGCCCGGCCGCCCAGCAGGGTGCCGAGGATGCCGAAGCCCACCTCGCCCGCGTTGCCGCCGATCAGGATGGCGATGGCGTCGGCGACGCTGTGCCACAGGGCCCGCCCCTCGTGGACGGCGTCGATCAGCACCCGCAGATCGTCCTCGGTCAGCACCAGGTCGGCGGCGTTGCGGGCGGCGGCCGAGCCACGGGCGCTGATGCCCACGCCGACGTCGGCGGCGCGGATCGCGGCGGCGTCGTTGGCGCCGTCGCCGACCATGGCCACGACCCGGCCGGCGTCCCGGAACGCCTCGATGACCTGGAGTTTCTGCTCGGGCGCGACCCGGGCGACGACTCCCACGTCCCGCAGCATCGCCGCCCTGGCCGACCGGTCGGCGGCCGTCAGCTCGTCGCCGGTGACGACGGCCGTGTCCGCCGGCCAGCCCAGGTCCTCGGCGATGCTGCGGGCGGTCTGCGGATGGTCCCCGGTGAGCATGACCGGCCGTACGCCCGCCTCGCTCAGGCCGTGGATCAGCGCGGGCGAGGTCTCCCGGGGCGCGTCGGCGAGCGCCAGCAGGCCGGTGAACTCCAGGTCGCCGAGCGGCGCGTCGAGTACGTCGGCGTCCTGAGCGCCGTCGTCGAGGCGCCGTTCGGCCACGGCCAGCACCCGCAGTCCGTCGGCGGCGAGGGAATGCGCCGTGTCCCAGGCGTGGGAGGGCAGTTCGGAGCAGGCGGGCAGAACCGTCTCCGGGGCGCCCTTGACCACGAATGTGCGCGGCCCGTCGCCCACCCGGCCGACCGCGGCGGCGTATCCGCGGGCGGCCTCGAAGGACAGCGCTTCGAGCTGGGTCCACTCGGGGTCGGGCCCGGCGGCGTCGAGCACGGCCTCGTCGGTGGCGTGCACCGGGCGGTCCGAACCGCCGTTGAGCCGCGGACAGGCGCGGGCGGCGGCGCGCAGCGTGTGGGCCTCGGTCGCGTCGGCGGCGGCGAGGACCTCGCCGTCGGTCTCGGCGATACGGGCCAGCCGTAGCCGGTTCTCGGTGAGCGTGCCGGTCTTGTCGAAGCAGATGGTGTCCATCCGGCCCAGCGCCTCCAGCGTGCGCGGGGTGCGCACGAGGACACCGCGCCGGCTCAGCCGCCGGGCCGCAGCCAGCTGTGCCACGGTCGCCACCAGCGGCAGCCCCTCGGGCACGGCGGCCACCGCGACGGCCACTCCCCCGCTGACCGCCTCGCGGATGGGCGTACCGCGCAGCAGCGACAGCGTGGTGACCGCGGCCCCGCCGGCCAGCGTCAACGGCAGGGCGCGGCGGGTGAGTTCCTGCAGCCTGCCCTGCACGCCCGGCGCCGGAGGGGTGCGGGCGGCGAGGTGGACGGCACGGGCGGCCTCGGTGCGCTCGCCGGTGTCCACCACGACGGCGCGGGCGTTGCCGGCCGCGACGGTGGTGCCCTCGAAGACCATGCAGCGGCGTTCGGCGACCGCCGCCTGCGGGGTGGGGTCGGTCTGCTTCTCCACCGGCAGGGACTCGCCGGTGAGCGCGGACTCGTCGACCTCCAGACCGTCCTGCCACAGCAGCCGGGCGTCGGCGGGCACCACGTCGTCGGTCTTGAGCTCGATGATGTCGCCGGGCCGGAGCCTGGCCGCGTCGACGGTCCGGGGTTCGTCCTCGGCGTCGTCCTCCGGGGGCGCGACCCGCGCCTTCTGCTTCTGGCCCGCCAGCAGCCTGGACAGGGCCTGATCGGCGCGCAGCCGTTGGACGCCGCCGACGAGGGCGTTCAGGTCGAGCGCGCCGACGACCAGGAGGGCGTCCACGGCGGACCCGAGGATCGCCTCGGCAGCGGAGCCGACGGCCAGGACCGGGGTGAGCGGATCGTCCAGTTCCTCGCGCACCGCGTGGAAGAGCTGCCCCGACCAGCGCAGGGGCACCAGCAGGGGGTGCCCGGTGCCGGGCTCGTCGGCCGGTTGCGGCTCCGGCTCGGCTTCCTCGTGCGGTGTCCCCTCCAGCCTGGTCCGGACGTCCTCGGCGTCCAGTTCGTGCCAGGCGACGCGCGGACGCGGATGCGGGGTGGGGGTCGCGGCCACTCGCAGGGCCGAGCGTGCCCCCGAGAACAGGGCCACCGCGGCGCCCACGTCGACCGGGGTGTGCCGCAGGCCGGGCCAGGGCGTGCGGCTGGGTTTGCGGGTCTCGCCGACGGCCACCAGCAGCCCGGACAGCGCGGCACCGGAGCGGGCCAGGATCTGGGCGCGGCGTCCCACCCCTCGGGCGGCGGGGATGGCGGTGAGCAGGCGCCACACGTCGGTCAGGCCGTGCAGGGCCAGTACGTCCGCTCCCCAGACGACGGCGTTGTCGTGGTCGGCGAGGGCGACGGCGATGTCACCGCCGAGGAGCCCGGCCAGCACGTCCGTGTCGTCCGCCGACCGGGGGCGGGCGACCGTGACGACGGTGTCGCCCTCCTCGCGCAGCTCACGCACCACCTCGCTCAGCGGCCGGTGGCGGGAGACCACCCGGTCGGCGAGGCCCGCGATGTCGGACAGGGCAGGGTCGTCGACCAGCACGACGCTCAGCCCGGCGCGCCGGGCCGCGTCCAGCACCGGCTCGGCCCACGGGTCCGGTTCGCCGTCCGGATCGAGCAGCGCGCTCGGATGCAGGACGACCGTGCCGGCCATCTCCAGTTCGCGCAACCGTTCGGTGTTGCGCACGAGGACGCCCCCGCGGGACAGGGTGGTGCTCAGGACGGCGTGGAAGGCGGCCGGCCCATAGCGCGCGGCCTTGGGGGATCCCGCGAGGATCGCTTCGGCGGCCTCCGTCCCGTTGTGTTTGACCAGCATGGTGGCCACCGCGCCGAGCAGACTGCCGGCCGAGGCGTTGGTGGCGTACTCCTGCGCCGGGGAGGTGCGCAGGGGCGGGCGGGGGGAGTGGCCGGCGGCCACGCCCGGACGACCGGGTGAAACCACGTCGTCGTGCACCGTCTCGAAGGCGGCCGTGCGCGCCACGGTCTCCGCCAGCTGGAGGCTGCGCAGAGCGCCGTCGAGCACCAGGGCGGTCGGGGTCCTGCCGGCGCCGTGCGCGGCCGCGTTCAGGACCGCCAGCAGCAGGTCCATCCGGGTGCGCCCGAGCCGGTCGCGCAGCCAACCGCGCACGGAGGGGTTCTCGCGCAGCAGCGTGACCAGGGCGGTCACCTGGCGCGGTGAGGGCGGCAGGTTCAGCAGGTATCCGGCCACACCGACCGCGATGCCGGCGACGTCGGCGCCGAGCGCCTCCGCAGCGGCCCGGACCCCGGCGGGATCCGCCGGATGCCCGAAGTCCTCGACGTCCTCGTCGGTCTGGGTCAGCCCGTGCCGGGCGGCGAGATCGACCGCCTCGTCCACGACCCGGTCCCCGGCCTCCTCCTCCACGGCGGCCACCACCAGACGCTCCAGCCCTCCGTCCCAGTAGGCGTAGGCCACGTCCGGGTGCTCGGCGAGCGCCTCGACGACCCGCCGGATCCGGTGCTCCCACCCGCCGTCGGCGAGGTCGGGGTCCGGCTCTGCCGGTCGCAGGGCGAGGTGGGCGCGGGCGCCCGACCGCCAGGGGCGTGGACCACGCGGCAGCGAGGCGCGGACGGCGCGTACGACATACTTCGCGCCGTCCGCGCCTCGTACACCTGCGCGGGCCGTGCCGGCCGCCGCCCCGGCGGCCGCACCCATCGCGGGCGCGGCCCCGCGTACCAGCAGCCGGGGCCCGACCGCCGC
Organism: Streptomyces sp. NPDC002144; assembly: GCF_053593695.1. Lineage (NCBI taxonomy): Bacteria > Bacillati > Actinomycetota > Actinomycetes > Kitasatosporales > Streptomycetaceae > Streptomyces > Streptomyces sp. NPDC002144. Next base: position 186,684 of record NZ_JBSFDB010000016.1, on the reverse strand, counting down.
CCATCCCACCAGAGCGACGGCCGGACGTGACAGCGCTCCCAGAACCATCGCGCGCCCTCAGTCGGTCGTGCGGTCGGGGTGTTCCTGCGCGTCGCTCCGCCCCGTGAGGGACTCGGCCGGACCGGGGGCGCCAGGGTCCGGCGCGGTGGGTCCGGGAACATCGGCACCCGGGGCCGGCACACCTGGGGCCGCCTCCGCACCCGGGTGCGGGGAGATGGGCCCGGGGGCGTCGGTGACCGGGGCGGTTCCTGTGGATGCCGACTCGGCACCCGGAGGTGTGGGTGTCGGTCCCAGCGGTGCCGTCACCTCGGTGACGGGCGGCGGAACGGCCCCGCCGGCCGTCGGTTCCGTGCCGACGGGCGTGCTCATCGCCTCCTCCACCGCGGGTGCGCCGTCCTCGGCGCTCACCGCGTTCCCGCTGCCGGGATGCTTCGGCCGGGGCTGCGTCAACCAGGCCACCGCCGCACCGGTGACGGCGACGGGCCACTCCACGACGCCCGCGACGCCCAGCACCCCCGCGCCCGCGTACACCGCCATCCGCCGCCCGCGCGGCGAGACCGCTCCGACCTTGTCCAGGGCCCCCTCGGTCGCCCTGCTCACCATTCCGGCGCCGGGCACCTTCCGCAGCACGGACGCCGCGTTGCGCAGCGGCTCCGGGAGGGTGGCCGACGACGACTGTCGCTCCTGCCGAGCCATGACTGTCCTCGATCCGTCTGAGGTCGCTTGCCGAAACACGTCGGGTTCCCACTCACAGCCTGGTCACCCGGTCCGGGCATGCGCAATTCGGCCGCGACGGCCGAAGTCGGGCACTTCGGCCGCCGCGCCGACACGGGCGGGCGTCAACCCGTCGTACGGGCCGTCCCGTTGAGCGTGAAGCGGGACGGCGCCGCGCTGACGCGCGTGTGGTTGGCCTGGTAGCCGGCGGTGACGCTCGCGTTCGGGGCGATCGTCCTGTCGTACGAGACGTTCGCGGCCGTCACCACCCCCGCCGCCGGCGTGCAGGTGTCCTCTCATGGTCGTCGCGGTCACCCTGCAGGCGCCCGGCGGGGGGCTGCGACGCGGGACCCGAGCGTTGGTCCACTGCTTGATCTCCTCGCCGCAGTTCGGTTGGCGCAGGGTCCGGAACATCACCTACAAGTAGGCGCCGTTCCTTCCCCCCACGGTGGATCCGGCCGTACGAAGCGCACCCGCGCGGCGCTTCGTACGGCCGCCGTGTCATCGGGTGACGGCTCCGGTGATCTCCCGCTGGTACCGCGCGTAGGCGGTGCGCAGGGGCGCGCCCGGCCAGTCGGCGGGGAGCAGTTCGGGGGGCAGTACGGGATCGGCGAGCAGATGGCGTACGACCGCCGCGAAGGCCGTGAAGCGGTCGGCCGGGAGGTCCGCCTCGGCGAGGTGGGTGAGCAGGGCGCGGGCCGTGGCGGCCCAGGCGTCCAGGGGCCACAGGGCGGCGGCCAGTTCGCGCGCGGGACGGTCGGGCCGGGCGGTGTAGGACTGGGCCACCGGTGCCAGCTCCTCCTCCGGCACGCGGCGGATCAGGTTGGCGGGGCGCAGCCAGACGCCCTCGCGGAGTTGGGCCAGTCGCAGGGCGGTGAGACGGGCGCGCAGGTCGGCCCGTTCGGCGGGACCGCGGCCCGTCGCCGTGATCACCACCATCTCCCAGTCGCCGTCCCACGCGCGCGTGCGGGCCTCCACGGCCTCGTCCTGGCGGCGCTGGCGGGCCAGGAGCCGGTCGCTGAGCCGGTAGACGGAGTCCGTGCGCCGCAGGTCACCGGCGTTCACCATGCGGCTGAGCGCGGCACGCAGCGTGGAGCCGCCGACACCGAACGGCTCCACCACGCGGACCAGGTCCTTCACCGGAAGCTCCGGCGGATGAGTGCCCAGCAGCAGGCTCAGCACGACCGACCGCGCGGACAGCGGCCGCAGGTCGACCTCGCCGGACGGCTCTGACACGTTCATGCGCATGGGCACGTACTGTACGTGCGCCTCCTTGTTGCAACATTGCTACGGCCGAAGAAAAGGCGCAACATGGCGGCATGGCCTCGACACCCACGCCCGCGCACGCGACCCATGACGTCACCAACCAGCCGCCCCCGCTGACGCCCTACGACGCCGCCCAGGACACGGCCCTGCTCGAAGGGCTGCGCCGGGAGGGCGCCGGGTGGGCCGAGGAGGAGATCCGCCGGCTCGGCCTGCGGGCCGGCAGCGCCGAGGCACAGGAGTGGGCCGAACTGGCCAACGTGCACGAACCGGTGCTGCGCACGCACGACCGGTACGGCAACCGGATCGACGAGGTCGAGTTCCACCCGAGCTGGCACCACCTGATGCGGGCCGCCGTCGCCGAGGGGCTGGCGGGCGCGCCCTGGGCGGACGACCGCCCCGGCGCCCATGTCGTGCGCACGGCGGGCGGACTGGTGTGGGGGCACACCGAGGCCGGGCACGGCTGTCCGACGTCGATGACGTACGCGGCCGTCCCCGCCCTGCGCGCCCAGCCGGAACTGGCCAAGATCTACGAACCCCTCCTGACCGGCAGGGAGTACGACCCGGAGCTGCGGGTCCCGACGGAGAAGCCCGGTCTGCTCGCCGGCATGGGGATGACCGAGAAACAGGGCGGCTCGGACGTCCGTACGAACACTACCGTGGCGACTCCGACCGCCGAGCCCGGCGTGTACACCCTGCGCGGGCACAAGTGGTTCACCTCGGCCCCGATGTGCGACGTGTTCCTGGTGCTGGCGCAGGCTCCGGAGGGGCTCTCCTGCTTCCTGGTGCCGCGGATCCTGCCGGACGGCAGCCGCAACACCTTCCGCATCCAGCGCCTGAAGGACAAGCTGGGCAACCGCTCCAACGCCTCCTCCGAGCCGGAGTTCGACGCAACCGTGGCGTGGCTGGTCGGGCCCGAGGGCCGGGGCGTGAAGACGATCATCGAGATGGTCAACTGCACCCGCCTGGACTGCGTGATGATGTCGGCCACGCTGATGCGCAAGACGCTGGTCGAGGCGGGCCACCATGTGCGCCACCGCAGCGCGTTCGGGGCGCGGCTGATCAACCAGCCGCTGATGCGCAACGTCCTGGCCGACCTGGCGCTGGAGTCCGAGGCCGCCACGACGCTCACCCTGCGGCTGGCCGGGGCCGCCGACCGGGCGGTCCGCGGCGACGCGGGCGAGGCGGCCTTCCGGCGGATCGCGACGGCCGTCGGCAAGTACTGGGTCACCAAGCGGGGCCCGGCCTTCACCGCGGAGGCCCTGGAGTGCCTGGGCGGCAACGGTTACGTCGAGGAGTCCGGCATGCCCCGCCACTACCGCGAGGCGCCCCTGCTGTCGATCTGGGAGGGCTCCGGGAACGTCAACGCCCTGGACGTGCTGCGGGCGCTCAGGCGCGAACCCGCCACCGCACACGCCCTGTTCGACGAACTCGCCCTGGCGCGCGGCGCGGACGCCCGGCTGGACGCGGCCGTGGTCCGGCTGGAGGGACTGCTGGCCGCCGGGTCCGAGGCCGGTGCGCGCCGGCTGGTGGAGCTGATGGCCCTGGCCCTGCAGGCCTCCCTGCTGGTCCGGCACGCCCCTCCCGCCGTCGCCGACGCCTTCTGCGCGACCCGGCTGGGTGGCGACTGGGGCCACTCCTTCGGCACCCTGCCCGACGGCGCCGGCGTGGACGCGATCCTGGAGCGCGCGCTGCCCGCCGACGGCTGAGACCGAGCCCCGGGCAGCGTCACCCCCGACGCCACCGCGTTGCCACCGCGTTGTCAGTGGCGTGGTGCACACTCGCGATCAGTTGGCACCGCGCCTGGGGAGGACGACGTGTTCACGGGGATCGACGAGGTCGACTGGGCCTCGCTGCGGCATGCGTACGGCAACGCGGAGGACGTGCCCGGACTGCTGAGGGGGCTGGCCTCGGCGGACCCGGCCGAGCGGGAGACCGCGCTCGACGGGATGTACGGCGCGGTGCACCACCAGGGTGACGTCTACGACTCGACCCTGGCCTGCATTCCCTTCCTGTTCGCCCTGGTCGGGAGCAGGGCCGTGGAGGAGCGGGGCGGCGTCGTGGAACTCCTGGTCGGCATAGGGCAGGACGGCGAGGACCGGGAGGGCGCCTCCGACACCTGCGCGATGGCGTGCACCGCGGTCCGTGCGAGAGCCGGGGTCTTCGCCCGGCTGACGGGAGATCCGGACCCCGAGGTGCGGCGGGCGGCGGTCGGCGCGCTGGTGCGGTTTCTCGACGAACCGGCGCGCGTGCTCGGCCTGGTGCGGGAGCGGCTCACCGTCGAGCGGGACGACCGGGTCCTGCTCGCCCTCACCGAGAGCCTCGGCGTCTTCGCCCGCCGCCACCCGGGGTACGCCGCCGAGGCGGTGGATCTGCTGACGGCCCGGAGCGCCTCGTCGTTCGGTCCGGCACTGCGGCTCGCCGCGCTCGGCCAGCTCGCGGGCTGCGCGCCCGAGCGGCTGCCGGCCGACCTGGTGACCACGGTCGTACGGCTGCTGCGGGACCGGTCGGAGCGGCCGACGGGCCGGTCACGGGAGCCCGACCGGCCCGACACCGACACGCTCGTCGGCCATCTGCGGCGACTGCGGCCCTCGGACGAGGAGGGCTCCCAGCTGCTGCGGACCCTGCACTCCGCGCTCGACGACCGGGTGAGCGACCGGATCGCCCTGCTGGTGGGGCAGTTGAACAGCCCGGCGTCGACGGACCGGGTCAACGCCGTGTGGATGTCCCCGGGGCTGATGCGCGAGTGGCGTGCCGACTACCGGGAGCCGGTGGCCCTGATCGGCGCCCAACTGGCGGCACCGGAGGACCGGTTGCGGGAGGCCGCACTGGCCGTCCTGGAAGACCTCTTCGAACTCGCCGCCCCCGCCGCCGATCACCTGGCCGCGCTGGTGGACTCCCGTCCGGACCTGTGGGTACGCCAGTGGGAGCACGGGGCGCCGACGCTGGGCGACCCGGTCAAGGCCCTGGCCAGAAGCGGCGACCCGCGGGCCGTGCCCGTGCTGGCGGAGGTGCTGGACGGGCCGGTGGTACCGAACGACCTGGGCCGTGTCATCACCCATCTCGGACCGGCCGCGACCCCGCTCGCCCCGGCCCTGCGACGCAGGCTCGGCGAGATCCCGCTGGACTCCCCGGAGACGTACGACCGGGCGGCACCCCTGCTGGCCGCGCTCGCGGCCCTCGCCGACGCGGAGTCCGTGCCCGAGATGCTGCGGCTGTTGCTGGGAGTGCCGGACGGGCTGCGGCTGCGGGAGCCGGTGGTGGAGTCGGCGGTACGGGCCCTGGAGTCCTTCGGAGCGGGCTCGTGCGCGGCGACACCGGCGCTGCGGGGCTTGCTGGACACCGGGTCCGCGGTCGCCGCGGCCGGCGCGCTGTGGTCGGTGGAGGGGGACGCGGCTGCCGTACTGCCGGTCCTGGTGCGGGAGTTGACGAGCGGGCGGAGGCAGGGCAGACGGGCGGCGGAGACACTGGGGCGCCTGGGACCGGCGGCCCGTACCGCGCTGCCCGAGCTGACCCGTATGACCGGGTCCGACGAACTGTGGGAGCGGATGGCGGCGGCGTGCGCGGTGTGGCGTATCAGCGGGGACCCTGAGCCGGCCGTCCCGGTCCTGCGGGCCGCCTGGGCCCAGAACCCGCACACGCGCGTCCCGATAGCCGCGTGCGTCGCGGCGCTGGGCTCCGAGGGCGCCCTCCTCCACGACCTGCTGCACACGGAACTGACCGCGAGGCGACGGCACCAGGCCGCGCTGGGCGGGTACGGCAGCCATGACATCCACGCGGACGAACAGCTGCTGCGGGTTTGTCGCGGGGCGGTGGGTGAGGCGTAGGGGACGACGAGCACCGGCTTCAGCGTGCCTCTCGTCGCCCCGTCACCGTGTCTTGCGCCCCCACAGCGGGCCGAAGCGGGACCACTCGGTGTCCCACTGGGCCATGCGGCGGCGTTCCAGGCGGCCGCACAGGACTCGGCCGCCCACGAAGGGGACCGCTGCCGCGCTGATGCCGACGAGGACGCCGATCAGGGATGCCCGCAGATGGGCCTGGGAGGCGGTGGCAGGCCTGGTGACCAGGTGGCCCTGGCGGTCCGACCAGATCGGGACCGTGGAGCCGGCCGGGCTGCCGGGACGGACCCGGACCTGGCCGGTGTGGCCGGAGCCGTCCGGCGCGGTCCAGCGGACCGTGCCCCAGACCTGTTCGCCGCTGGCCGTCCCGGTGCCGGTGGCCGCCCTCCCGGGTGCCTTCTCGGTGAGCCGCGCCTCGATCTGGCGCCACTCCACCCGCTCACGGGCCAGCCCGTGTTCGACGGACTGGGTCGCCGCCAGACCGGCCAGTACCCCGGCGACCACGGTCACCAGCCAGGCACCCAGCACGACCCAGGCCTCCACCGTGTCGGCGCGACGCTTGAGCGGGTTGCGCCGCCAGCGCCACAGCCACACCTTCGGACCACGGAACGCCATCGAAGGCATCCTCCTCATGAGCACAACGATCCCCGACCTCCCTCCCATACGGGCGAAGGTCCCCTGATGCTCAGGGCGACTCCCCCTGTCTCGACGGTCGCACGAGTACCCCGCTCGCGCAGGCCTGTTCGTGAAAGAGCCCACAAGATCCCGGAGCCCGTCCCGCCGTCGCCGTCTGACCTGCGACGACGCGGTTTGGGAGGTGACTGTCAGTGGTGGGGTGCAGACTGGCCGGTGTCCGGGTCAGAGACGTCGCGGAGGTGATCGGCATGACCGAGGTACTGCTCGCCGTGGGCACACGAAAAGGCCTGTTCATCGGGCGCAGGCGCGGGGACGAGTGGGAGTTCGACGAGAGTCCGTACTTCAACGCGCAGGCTGTCTACTCGGTGGCCATCGACACCCGCGGAGAGCGCCCGCGCCTGCTGGCCGGGGGCGACAGCTCGCACTGGGGGCCCTCCGTCTTCCACTCCGACGACCTGGGCCGCACCTGGACCGAACCGTCGCAGCCGGCCGTGAAGTTCCCCAAGGACACGGGCGCCTCGCTGGAGCGGGTGTGGCAGCTGCATCCGGCCGTCGCGGAGGACGACGTGGTGTACGCGGGCACCGAGCCGGCCGCGCTGTACCGCTCGGAGGACCGCGGGGAGACCTTCGAGCTGGTCCGTCCGCTGTGGGAGCACCCCACCCGGTCGAAGTGGGTGCCCGGCGGCGGCGGTGAGGGCCTGCACACCGTCCTCACCGACCGGCGCGACCCGCGGTCGGTGACGGTCGCGGTCTCCACCGCCGGGGTGTTCAGGACCACGGACGGCGGCGCGAGCTGGGCGCCCGCCAACTCCGGGGTCTCCGCGGTGTTCCTGCCGGATCCGAACCCGGAGTTCGGACAGTGCGTGCACAAGGTCGCCCGCGACGCGGCCAACCCGGACCGGCTGTATCTGCAGAACCACTGGGGCGTGTACCGAAGCGACGACGCGGGTGGCCACTGGACCGACATCGGCGAGGGACTGCCGTCCACCTTCGGCTTCGCGGCGGCCACCCATCCGCGGCGCGGTGACACGGCGTACCTGTTCCCGATCAACGCCGACGCGGACCGGGTGCCGGCCGATCGCCGGTGCCGGGTCTTCCGCACGCAGGACGCGGGCAAGTCCTGGGAGCCGCTGTCGGCGGGTCTGCCCCAGGAGGACCACTACGGCACCGTGCTGCGGGACGCGATGTGCACGGACGACGCCGACCCGGCGGGCGTGTACTTCGGCAACCGCAACGGCGAGGTGTTCGCCTCGGCCGACGACGGCGACAGCTGGCGGCAGTTGGCCTCGCACCTGCCGGACGTCCTGTGTGTGCGGGCCGCGGTGGTCGGATGAGCCGTCAGGGGGGAACGGGGGGCCTTGGCCACCGGTTGATCTCCGCTGCCCGTACGGCAGTAGGGTGACGCGCGTGGCACCACGACCGTTGCATGAAATCGTCGAAGCGGGCTGGGCGCAGGCCCTGGAACCCGTAGCCGGGCGGATCGCCGACATGGGGGACTTCCTCAGGGCGGAGATCGCCGCGGGACGCACCTATCTCCCGGCCGGCCCCAATGTCCTCAGGGCCTTTCAGCAGCCCTTCGACGACGTACGGGTCCTGATCGTCGGTCAGGACCCGTATCCGACGCCCGGACACGCGGTGGGGCTGTCGTTCTCGGTGGCTCCCGATGTGCGTCCATTGCCGGGCAGCCTCATCAACATCTTCCGGGAGCTGAACACCGACCTGGGCCTGTCCCAGCCCTCCACCGGTGATCTGACACCGTGGACGCAGCAGGGGGTGCTGCTGCTCAACAGGGCGTTGACGACGGCGCCGCGCAAGCCGGGTGCGCATCGCGGCAAGGGCTGGGAGGAGGTCACCGAGCAGGCGATACGCGCCCTCGCCGGGCGCGGCAAGCCGCTGGTGTCGATCCTGTGGGGGCGCGACGCGCGCAACCTGCGCCCGCTGCTCGGCAACCTCCCGTCGGTGGAGTCCGCCCACCCGTCCCCCATGTCCGCCGACCGCGGCTTCTTCGGCTCCCGTCCCTTCAGCCGCGCCAACGACCTGCTGGTCGGCATGGGCGGCCAACCGGTGGACTGGCGCCTGCCGTGATGGGCGGGCACGCCGGCGAAGGGGGTTCGGCCGGTGTCCTCGCGGTCGACTCGGGCGGCTCGGGGCTGCGGGTCGTCGTGGCCACGGGGCAGGGGTCCGTTCTCGGGCAGCGTGAGTCGGCGGGGCCGGTACGGACCAGGGCGCGGGGGATCGACGCCGGGCACTTCATGGAGCGACTGGTGCCTCTGGTGCGGGTGTTGCTCGCCGACGGTGGGGTCTCGGAGTTGCGGGCGGCCGCTGTCGGGGCCGCCGGGCTCGCCAGCCTCGGTGACGACCTGCGTGCCGGGCTTCCGGCGGCGCTGCGCGCGGAGTTCGGTGTTCCGGCCGTCGCTCTCGCCGCCGACGCGGTCACCGCGTACACCGGCGCGCTCGGGACGCGGCCCGGGGCCGTGATCGCCGGTGGCACGGGACTCATCGCCGTCGGTACGGATCTCCGGCGCTGGCGGCGCGCGGACGGCTGGGGGCATCTGCTGGGCGACTGCGGCAGTGGCGCCTGGATCGGCCGGGCCGGGCTCGAGGCCGCCCTGCGTGCCCACGACGGACGGCCCGGCGGATCGGCGGAACTGCTGGCGCGCGCCGAGGAGTTGTTCGGCCATGCGTCCGGAATCCCCGGGCGCCTGTATCCCCGTACGGACCGGCCCGCGGTCCTCGCCTCCTTCGCGCCCCAGGTCGGGGCCTGCGCCGGGAGCGACGCCGTGGCCGCGGACATCCTGCGCGCGGCGGCCCGGCACATGGCCGAGTCCGCGGCGGCCGTGTGCCCGGCCGAGGGCGAGCCGCACGTTGCCGTCACCGGGGGCCTGTTCAACCTGGGCGCCCCCCTCCTCGTACCGCTGGAGGAGGAGTTGACGAGGGCGCTGCCGAACGCCCGGCGGGTCGCGGCGGCCGGTGACCCGTTGAGCGGCGCCCTGCGCATCGCGACCGACCTGGCCGCGGGCACGCTCACCCTGCCGGGTGACGCGGCGATGTTGTCCGTGGTGACCACAAAGGGCGACTGATCCCAAGGCTCCGCAATTCGCCCGGTTCGTATGGCGATCACCGCCGATTCCGGCGTAACTCATCAGACAAAACAGGACGGATACCGCTCACCTGCACCCTCCCCGAACGGGAGAGCCCAAGAAGCCAGTAACATGCGTCGCCATGAGCTCCCCCACTGGACCCGCGTCCGGCCTGCCAGTACGAATGCCGCGACCTCGCCAGCCCGGGCGGCACCGCCGACCCGAGCCGCTGGCGGCTCCCGAGGGCGCGCCCGCGCTCGTCCTCGCGGTGCCGGGCACTCCCGGCACCGCGACGCGCGGCCTCGCCGAGGAGGTCGTGAGCATCGCCCGCTCCGAGCTCCCCGGTCTGGACGCGCGCATCGCGTACCTGGACGGGGACGACACGGAGTTCCCGACGCTCCAGGGTGTGCTGGCGCACGCCGCCGAGGAGCGCACGGCCCGCTACGAGCAGGCCAAGGCCGCCGGCCTGGACATCAAGGAGCCCGACGGCCCGGTGGCTGTCGTGGTGCCGCTGCTGGCCGGCCCCGACAGCGCGCTGCTGCGCCGGATCCGCCAGGCCGTCATGGAGAGCCGTGTCGCGGCCGACCTGACGGATGTGCTGGGCCCGCACCCGCTGCTCGCCGAGGCGCTGCACGTGCGGCTGTCGGAGGCGGGTCTGGCCCGCGCCGACCGCGCCCGGCTGTTCACCGTGGCGACCGCGGCGGACGGCATCATCCTGGCCTCCGTGGGCGGTGACGAGGCCGTGCAGGCGGCCGGGATCACCGGCATGCTGCTCGCCGCGCGCCTCGCCGTGCCGGTGATGGCGGCGGCCCTGGACCAGGACGGTTCGATCGCCTCCGTGGCCGAGCAGCTGCGCTCCTCGGGCTCGCAGCAGCTGGCGCTGGCGCCGTACCTGATAGGGCCGGAGATCGACCCCGGTCTGATCGAGGAGGCTGCCAAGGAGGCCGGCTGCGCCGCCGCCGAGGCGCTGGGCCCCTACCCGGCCATCGGCAAGCTCGCGCTGGCCAAGTACACGACCGCCCTGGGCATCGCCCCGCAGCAGCCGCAGGGAGCGCCGGTCCGCTGACCCGTACGGCACGACGTGGCACCGCCGAAGGGCCCGCTCCGCAGTCCGGAGCCGGGCCCTTCGGCGTTCCTTGTCCGCGAGGCTCAGCCGAGGACGACGCAGGACGCGGCCGGCACCTCGATCGAGCCCTCGTAGCGTGGCAGACCGGTGTCCGGGTCGACGGCGAACCAGGTCACGTCGCCGGAGCGTTCGTTCGCCGCGTAGAGGAAGCCCTCCGACTCGGTGAGGGCGCGGGGCCAGTGGCCGCCGCAGGGGACCGTGCCGATCAGCCGCAGCTCCTCGCCCTCGACGGCGAACGTGGACAGGACGTCCTCGCCGCGGGTGGCGATCCACACGAAGCGGCCGTCGGGCGCGGCGACGATCCCCGACGGGTAGGCGTCGCCGGCCGGGGCGGCGGGCAGGACCTGGGTCTCGGTCAGCGGTTTGAGGGTGCCGTCCTCGGCGTCCCAGTGGCAGGCGGTGACGGTGGGGGTGAGCTCGTTGACAACGTACGCACGCGTGCCGTCCGGGTGGAAGACCAGGTGGCGGGGCCCGGAGCCGGGGCGCAGGGCGATCTCGCGGTGCACGGTGAGCTCGCCCTCCGTCAGGACGCACACGCGCACCGAGTCCGTGCCGAGGTCGACGCTGACGGCCCATCGGCCGCTGGGGTCGGGCTGCACCTGGTGGGCGTGCGGGCCCTGCTGGCGGCGGGTGTGGGGACCGGACCCGGTGTGCTGGAGCACGGCGGACGGGGCGTCGGCGAGGGTGCCGTCGGGGCGCAGCGGTACGGCGGTGACGCTGCCGGAGCCGTAGTTGGCGGTCAGGACGTGCCCGGCGTGGAGGCTGAGGTGAGTGGGGCCCTGCCCGTCGACCGGTACCGGCGCCCCGGCCCGCTCGAGCCGGTCCTCGGCCACCCGGTAGGCGGCCACCGCACCCTCACTGGTCTCGCTCACCGCGTACAGGAGGCCCCCGCTGGGCGCCAGGGTCAGATACGACGGGTCGGGTACGCCGTCCACGCTGCTCAGGGCGGTCAGCGCGCCGCCGCTCGCGGCCACGGCCGCCGTCACGATCCCCGGCCCTCCGGCCGCCGTGAAGGACCCGATGAAGGCCCTCCGCCGCCGCACGCCGCCATCCGTCACCGCTGTCCCCTCTCGGTTCTGTGCCGCTGGGGGTGACGGTAGCAGTCGATCACGTGCGGTCTAGACCAGAGTGGGGACTGTTCCTGGCGTGCGGGTGAATGTTCAGGCGCCGGCCGACGAGGATCCGGACGGTGTGCGCAGGGGCGCGGCGAGTTCCGCGAGGGCGCGTTCCACGCCGTGCAGATGGGCCAGGGCGCCCGCGGCGGGGGGCTCGGGCGCGAGGGGGACCTGGCCGGTTCCGTCACCGGTGAGGGCCTCGACCGCGGCCTCGACACGCCAGCAGGCCGCGGCGAGCCGGGCGTCGTGCGAGGCCTCCGGGTCGGCGGCGACCGAGACCAGACCGCGGATCTCGCGGGCGCAGTCGTCGAGGAGGGCCAGTACCCGGCGGGCGCGTCGCTTGCGGCCGAGCATGGGGTTGAGCGGGTGCACGAGGGGGGCGACGGACAGTCGTACACGACCCAGCAGCTGCTCCAGCTCGGCCACCCTGGACGAGGGGTCGGCGTCCGGGGAGCCCGCGAGGCGGGCCGCGGCCTCCGCCGTACAGGCGTGCACACAGCGCAGGGCCCGCTGGATCCAGGCGTCGGTGGTCAGGTGCGTGGTGACCGGGAGGACGAACAGGACGGCGAGGGCGGCGCCCAGCGCACCGACGCCGGTCTCCGCCAGACGCAGGGCCAGCAGGCTCGGGGTGAGCACGCCCAGGAGGCCGTAGAGGAGCTCGGCGAGGAGGGTCACGCAGAGCATCATCCAGGTGTACGAGACGGCCGCCGAGTAGAAGATCCCGAAGACACAGCCGGCGAGGAGGACGGCCGTGGGCAGGCCGGCCCCGTCCACCGGTACCGCGATCAGGACGCCGAGGCCGATGCCGATCACCGTGCCGAGGACCCGGCGGAAGCCTCGGACCAGTGTCTCGCCGCGCGAGGCGGTGTTGACGAAGATCCACCAGGTGGCGCCGACGGCCCAGTACCAGCGCTGCCCGGACACCAGCTGGCCCACGACCAGGGCGAAGCCCGCACCGGCGGTCGCCTGGACGGCCTGGCGCGTGGTCACGCGGGCGAGGCCGGTACCGGCCGGCGGGGCGGGCGCGGGCACCGGGGGCATCCGGTCCTCGTAGCACCACAGGCCGAACCGCACCGCCGCCGCGCTCAGCAGGGACAGGACGACGGCGGCGGACAGCTCGGGCAGCCGCGCGGTGGTGGCGTGCAGGAACTGGGCCACGAAGAAGGTCATGAACGCGAAGACGCCGAGGCTGTGTCCGCGCGGGCCCCAGCGGCGCGCGTACACGCCGGCGCCGACGACCGCGAGGAAGGTGAGGTCGCGGGCCACCGGGTGGTCGTGCAGCTCCGCCGCGGCGGCGAGCACCGGCAGGCCGACGGCGGGCAGCAGCGCGGTGGTGACGGCCTGTCCACGGACCGTGGCGTCGGCGACGGTGAACAGGGCGAGCAGCGCGGCCAGCCCGCCGGTGACGGCACCGACGAGGGACAGCCCGGCCAGCGCGCACACGACGACGGCGAGGCCGATGCCGACGACGGCCCGGCCGGCGAACCGCAGCCGGACGCGCCCCGGATCCGGAGCCACGAACACCCGCTTCAGCACTGCTTCCCGCCCCCCTTGAACTCCTGCGAACCACGGCATGGAAAAGGCGCCGCGGGGTCCGCAGCGCCATCGACGCGCCCATTGCAGCATCCGCGCCGCTCCTGGCTCAAGTGGCGCCCGATATGCTGATCCATTGGTACAGCGAAAGCGGTTCGGGGGCGGCCACGGGCGAGCCAACGGACCAGGCCCGAGGAGAGTGCGCCCCATGGCCGTCGACGAACTCGACACCCGCATCCTGCGGCTGCTGCTGGAGCAGCCCCGCACGAGCGTGCGCGAGTACGCCCGCATCCTGGGCGTCGCCCGCGGCACGCTGCAGGCCCGCCTCGACCGGCTGGAACGGGACGGCGTGATCACCGGGACCGGCCCGGTGCTCTCCCCTGCCGCCCTCGGCCACCCCGTCCTCGCGTTCGTCCACATCGAGGTCACCCAGGGCCACCTGGACGACGTGGGGGACGCACTGGCCGCCGTCCCGGAGATCGTCGAGGCCTTCTCCATCACCGGCGGCGGCGATCTGCTGACCCGGGTGGTGGCGCGGGACAACGCCCATCTCGAGGACGTGATCCAGAAGCTGATCAGCCTGCCCGGTGTCGTGCGCACCCGCACCGAGGTCGCCCTGCGCGAGCGCGTTCCGCAGCGGCTGCTGCCGCTGGTCGAGTCGATCGGCCGGTCGGCCCGGACATGACCTTTGCCATGCCGGACATGACCTTTGCCATGCTGGGCGCATGAGCAAGCTCGGCACTCTCTCGGTCATCTTCGATCTCGACGGAACGCTCGTGGACAGCGAGCCGAACTACTACGAGGCGAGCCGCCGGACCCTCGCCGAGCACGGTGTCCCCGGCTTCACCTGGACCGAGCACGAGCGGTACGTCGGCGTGAGCACGCAGGAGACGGCACGGCTGTGGAAGCGGGAGTACGGCCTGACGGCCCCCGCCGGCGAACTGCTCGCCGCGACGAACCGCCGTTATCTGGAGCTGGCCGGCACCGCCACGCGCGTGTACCCGGAGATGCGCGGGTTCGTGGAGCTGCTCGCGGCCGAGGGCGTGCCGATGGCCGTGGCCTCGGGTTCGTCACCGGAGGCCATCGAGGCGATCCTCGCGGGCACGGGTCTGGACCAGTATCTGCGTACGGTCGTCTCGGCCGACGAGGTGCCCCACGGAAAGCCCGCCCCGGACGTCTTCCTGGAGGCAGCCCGGCGCCTCGGGGCCTCCCCGGCGGACTGCGTGGTGGTGGAGGACGCGGCACCCGGCGCGGCCGCCGCGCACGCGGCCGGGATGCGCTGCATCGCCGTCCCCTACCTCACCGCGCAGGCCGACGCCCCGCAGTTCGCCACCGCGGACCTGCTCCTGCGCGGCGGCCAGCCGGAGTTCACGGCGCGGGCCGCGTACGACTGGCTGGTGCGATCGGCGCGTTGACGGCGGCAACGGCGTCGAAGAGCATGATCGGGCCGGTCGATGACGTCCGCTGCCTGGAGGGTTCCATGGGGTCTGCCGCCGTACTCGTCGCCAACCGCGGGGAGGTCGCCGTCCGCGTGCTGAGGGCGGCGGCGGAGGCCGGGCTGCGTACGGTCGCCGTGTACGAGGAGGGCGACGACGCCCATGCCCGGCTCGCCGACGAGTCCGTACCGGTGAACGGTTACCTGGACGGCGACGCCCTGCTCGCCGCCGCCCGGAGCACGGGCTGCGACTACCTCCATCCCGGCTACGGCTTCCTGAGCGAGGACGCGGAGTTCGCGCGCCGCTGCGCGGAGGCGGGGATCGTGTTCGTGGGCCCCTCGCCGGAGGTGCTGGCGGTGTTCGGGGACAAGACGCGGGCCCGGGAGCTGGCCGTCGAGGTGGGGGTTCCCGTACTGGAAGGGGCCGACGGGCCGGACGGGGCACGGGACTTGCTGGCGGACGGGCCCGTGATGGTGAAGGCAGTGGGCGGGGGCGGCGGTCGCGGGATGCGGATCGTGCGGCGGGCGGAGGCATTGGACGAGGCATGGGAGCGCTGCCGTTCGGAGGCGCGACAGGGCTTCGGGCGGGACGCGTTGTACGCCGAGCGGCTGCTGGAGGGGGCGCGGCACATCGAGGTGCAGGTCGTCGGGGACACCACCGGCGCCGTCACACACCTCTGGGACCGGGACTGCAGCGCCCAGCGCCGCCACCAGAAGCTGATCGAGATCGCGCCCGCCCCCGAACTCCCGGACGCCGTGCGGGAGAAGATCCTCGACCGCGCGCTGCTGCTGGCCCGTGCCGCCCGCTGTTCCAGCCTGGTCACCTTCGAGTTCCTGCTGCGGGGCGCGGAGTTCTGGTTCATCGAGGCCAATCCTCGGCTGCAGGTGGAGCACACGGTCACCGAGGAGGTCACCGGGGTCGACCTGGTGGAGGTGCAGTTGCGGGTGGCGGCCGGAGCCACGCTCGGGGAGCTGGGGCTCGCCGAGCCGCCCGCTCGTCCGCGCGGGTTCGCCGTGCAGGCACGGGTCAACGGCGAGGGGGCGGGGCGGATCACCCGCTTCGACGTGCCGACCGGGCCGGGCGTCCGCGTCGACACCGCGATCCGTGCCGGGGCCGAAGTGGGCCTGCGCTACGACCCGTTGCTCGCGAAGGTGATCGCCCACGTCCCGCACGGCGGTGTCGAGGCGGCGGGTGCGCGGGCGCGGCGGGCGTTGGGCGAGTTCGGCGTGGAGGGGGTGCGGACGGGGATTCCGTTGCTGCGGGAGCTGCTGGCAAGGCCGCGCTTCTGGGCGCACACGGGCGTGGTCGGCGAGGTGGCGGGGACGGTCGTCGGCCCCGAAGTCCCCTCCGTGGAGCGCGCGGTCGTCGCGCCGCTCGCCGGGACCGTCGTCTCCCTCGACGTCTCCTCCAGTGAACCGGTGCGTCCCGGACAGCAGTTGCTGGTGCTTGAGGCGATGAAGATGGAGCACGTGGTGCGCGCGCCCGGCTCCGGAGTGGTGCGGGCGCTGCACGCGCGGGCCGGGGAAACGGTCGGCGAGGGCTCCCCGTTGGTCACGCTGGACGAGGTGACCGGCGCGGACGCGCGCGCAGCCGCCGAGGAACGGGCCGATCCCGACGCCGTGCGTCCCGATCTCGCCGAGATGATCGAACGGCACGCCGTCGGGCTGGACGAGAACCGGCCGGAGGCGGTCGCCGGGCGGCATGCGCTCGGCCGGCGGACAGCCCGGGAGAACATCGAGGACCTCTGCGACCCGGGCACCTTCACCGAGTTCGGCGCCCTCGCGATCGCCGCCCAGCGCCGCCGCCGTTCCCTGGAGGACCTGATCCGCTCGACGCCGGCCGACGGCATGGTCACCGGCACCGGGCGCGTGGACGGCCGGCCGTGCGTGGTGATGTCGTACGACTACACCGTGCTGGCCGGCACCCAGGGGCTGCAGAACCACCGCAAGACCGACCGGATGCTGGAACTCGCCGAGGAACGAGGGCTGCCCGTCGTGCTGTTCGCGGAGGGCGGTGGGGGCCGGCCCGGGGACACGGACACCACGTCGGTGGCGGGACTCGACGTGAGCACCTTCCAGCGGATGGGGCGCCTGAGCGGCTCGGTGCCCCTGGTCGGCATCGTCTCGGGGCGGTGCTTCGCGGGCAACGCGGCGCTGCTGGGCTGCTGTGACGTGGTGATAGCCACGCCGGACGCGACGATCGGGATGGGCGGGCCCGCAATGATCGAGGGCGGTGGGCTCGGGGTGTTCCGGCCGGAGGAGGTGGGGCCGCTGTCGGTGCAGGTGCCGAACGGGGTCGTGGACGTCGCGGCGGCGGACGAGCCGGAGGCCGTGCGGGTGGCGCGCCGGTACCTGTCGTACTTCCAGGACCGGCAAGGCAGTTGGGAGGCACCGGACCAGCGGCTGCTGCGGCAGGTCGTGCCGGAGAACCGGCGCCGGGCCTATGACATGCGGGCGGCGGTCACGGGGCTCGCGGACACCGGCTCGGTGCTGGAGCTGCGGCCGGGGTTCGGAGTGGGGGTGCTGACGTGCCTGGTGCGGATCGAGGGGCGGCCGTTGGGGTTGCTGGCCAGCAACCCGGCGCATCTGGGCGGGGCGATCGACCGGGACGCGGCGGACAAGGCGGCACGGTTCCTGCAGCTTTGCGACGCGTTCGGACTGCCGGTCGTCTCGCTGTGCGACACCCCCGGTTTCATGGTCGGCCCGGACGCCGAACGGACCGCGACCGTACGGCACTTCGCGCGGCTGTTCGTGACCGGGGCCAATCTGCGGGTGCCGTTGGTGAGCCTGGTGCTGCGCAAGGCGTACGGGCTGGGGGCGATGGCCATGATGGGCGGCTCCACGCGGGCGCCGCTGGCCACCGCCGCCTGGCCGAGCGGGGAGTTCGGCGGGATGGGTCTGGAAGGTGCCGTCCGGCTCGGTTACCGCAAGGAGCTGGCGGCGATCGAGGACCCGGCCGAGCGTGTCCGCGCCTTCGAGGAGCGGGTCGCCGAGCTGTACGAACGCGGGAAGGCGGTCAACGCGGCGGCCGCGCTGGAGATCGACGCGGTCATCGACCCGGCCGGGTCGCGTGGATGGATCCTGGCGGCGCTGGAGCGGTGCCCCGTCCCCCGCCCGGGGCACCGTCCGTTCATCGACACCTGGTGAACACGGTCACCAGGATGGTGCGGACATCGTCAGCTGGGCCGGATGTTCTGGTTGAGGCGGAAGACGTTGTCCGGGTCGACGGCGGCCTTGACCCGGGCGAGCCGGTCGTAGTTGCCGCGGTAGCTGGCGCGGACACGCTCCTGGCCCTCGTCCATCATCATGTTCACGTAGGCGCCGCCCGCCGAGTACGGGTGCAGGGCGTCGGAGTAGTCGACCGCCCAGCGCTTGATCAGCTCGGCGTTGGCGGGGTCGGGATCGACGCCCGCGTAGACGGTGGACCACGTGGCGCTCCGGTAGCCCCAGGGCGTCTCGTCGGGGCCGACGTCGTGGGCGGCACCGTCGATCGGGTAGAGATGCATCGTCGACTGGACCGTCGGCACCTCGGCACCGAACTTGGCGTGGAGTTCTACGGCCTCGTCCGGGATCTCCTCGACGAAGTCGGCACGCCAGTACCACTGGTGGCCGGGCGGGTAGAGCCCGTCGAACATGGACTGCAGATCGGGGTGCGGCATCGGTCCGGCGGCGTGCAGCATCGGCTCCGGCAGCGCGTCGAGCAGCGGGGCCATCGCCCGCGCGGCGGCCTCGGGGTCACCGCTCGTGTGGCACCACACGACCCCGGCGGTCTTGCGCAGCTGGATCTCCTCGGGGAACGGCGGGGCCGGCGGGACGGTGCCGTACAGGAAGAAGGCGTTCACCTCGCGGGGCGCGTTCGGGAGGAAGTCCCGGTAGGCGGCGAGGACGTCGGCGCTGATCTCGACCGGCCAGAAGGTCGGCCCCGCCACGACCGTGCTGATCTCGTGCAGCCGGAAGAGGAAGGACGTGACGACACCGAAGTTGCCGCCGCCTCCGCGGATCGCCCAGAACAGGTCGGTGTTCTCCTCGGCGCTCGCGCGCACCTTGCGCCCGTCGGCCAGGACGACGTCGGCCGAGAGGAGGTTGTCGATGGTCAGCCCGCACTTGCGGGTGAGGTGGCCGAGCCCGCCGCCGGTGGCGATGCCGCCGACGCCGGTGGTGGAGACGATGCCGCTCGGGGTGGCCAGGCCGTACGCGTTGGTCGCGCGGTCCACCTCGCCCCAGACGCAGCCTCCGCCGACGCGGACGGTGCGGGCCTCGGGGTCGACGTGGATCTCCTTCAGGGGCGAGAGGTCGGCGACCACTCCCCCGTCGACGGTGCCCATCCCGGCACCGTGGTGGCCGCCGCCCCGGACGGCGAGCGGCAGGTCGTGGGCGCGGGCGAAGCCGATCACGCGGGCCACGGCGTCGGCGTCGGCGCAGCGGGCGACGAGCGCGGGGCGGCGGTCGATCATCGCGTTGTAGACGGTACGGGCCTCTTCGTAGCCGGGGTCGTCGGGGCCGATCAGCTCGCCGGTGAAGTCGGTCAGTTCCCGTCGTGCCGCCTGCGCGATTGTGCTGGACATACGGTTTCCCCCGTTTGTCGTGAGTAGGGCCGTTGTGCACGTTCTACTCGGGTAGCGCGGGCGTGTGCATCCGTGGCCATCACCTAGCTCGGGCGTTCGGATACCTACGTTTCGCGCACGTGCGTTTCGCGTACCTACGTGTCCCGCTCGGGGAGGAGCCCGAGCTCCGCGGCGCGTACGGCGGCGTGGCGCCGGGTGGGCGCGTCCAGCTTCTCCAGGACGGCGCGTACGTGGTTGTCGACGGTACGGACGGACACGACGAGCCGGTCGGCGATCTCGGCGTTCGTCAGGCCCTCGGCGAGCAGACGCATGACCTGGAGCTGCCGTTCGGTCAGGCCGGCGGGGTTGCCGCGGGTCGCGGCGAGGGGGCCGCGCGGGATGCGCCGTACGCCGAGCCTGCGCAGTTCGGAGCGGACGCGGCGGGCCAGCGGTTCGGCGCCCAGGGCGTCGAGTTCGGCGAGGGCGGCGAGCTTGTCCGCGGGGTGCGGGCTCTCGGCGACCGCGGCGGCGTGCTCGTAGGGGCAGCCCGCCTCCTGCCAGCGTGCGGCGGCCTCGCGCCAGTGGCCGCGGGCCTGGAGGGCGTACGGGTGGTCGCACTCCTCCAGGTCGACCGGCTGCCCCACCCTGCTGAGCCAGTAGCCGAGTTCGGCGCGGTAGGGGATGCCGGCCAGGTCGCGGGCCTGCGCGTACACCGGGGCCACGGCCTCGATCAGGGCCGCGTCGTCGCCGCGCAGCCAGGCCGCCTCGGCCAGCGCGGCGGCGACCGGTCCGGTGCGCTGCAGTTCCCGGGTCCGTACGGCGATCTCCTGGGCCTCGGCGAGGAGTTCGGCGGCGCCCGGGTGGCCGCGACGGGTGCGGACGCGGGCCAGGACGGTCAGCGCGGGGCAGCGGGCGGGCAGGAAGTCGTGGATGCCGAACTCGGCGTGCCGTTCGGCGTCCTCCCAGTCGGCGGCGGCCAGTCGCCGGATCGCCAGCTCGACGTGGAGGTAGGTGAGGAAGCCGAGGTGTTCGGCGCGGTCGGCGAGGTCCATGGCCGGGGGCAGATAACGGTCCGCCTCGCCGTACTGGAGGCTGTCGAGCAGCGTCCAGATGATGTTGGCGTAGGAGCGGCAGGCGTGCTCGACCTCGCCGGCGGCCAGGGCGACCTCCAGGCTCTCCTCCAGTTGCTTGCGGCCGTCGGGGTCGCCGCCCCGCCAGCGGGCCGTCCCCAGATTGTTCAGGGCGTGCGCGAGGATCGCCTGGTCCTCCGTCTTGCGGGCCAGGACGATGGCCCGCTCGGCGTGGTCGACGGCCTCCGGGTAGCGGTCGGACAGCATGCGCAGCTGGGCGATGTTGCTGACGGCGAGGGCCAGCAGCCGGTCGTCGCCCGCGTGCTCCAGCACGGTGACGGCCTCGCGGGCGGCGTCCTGCGCCTCGTCGGCGTCCCCGGCCCACCAGTGGATACGGGACAGCCAGCGCAGGTCGGCGCCAAGGGCGAGGATGTCGCCGAGCGAGCGGCGCAGCGCCACCGCCTCCCGTTGGGCGGTGACGGCGGCGGCCGAGTCGGCGATGGTGTAGCTCTCGATCGCGTAGCGTTCCAGCAGGTCGGCGAGGTCGGCCGGGCCGTGGCGCCGGCGTCGGCGCAGAACCAGCCGCAGCTGGGCGGCGGCCTCCCGGTGGGCACCGGCGGAGGCCGCGTCGCGTGCCGCGTCGGGGCCGTAGCGGGCGATGGCGTCCTCGTCGCCGGCCTGGGCGGCGTGGTGCACGATCCGGGCGGCGTCGGATCCGGGGCGGGCGACCAGGGCCGCGAGGACGGTGCGGTTGAGGTCGATACGGCGCGCTGTCGGCACGGAGTCGGCGACCGCGCGGCGGATCAGCTCGTGCCGGAACGCCACCCGTTCCGGCGTCACCGCGAGCAGCCCGCGCTGCTCGGCCTCGGCGAGTACGGTCACGCCATCGGCCAACAGGGCGTCCACCAGGGGCCGTTCGACAGCCGAGGGGACCACGGCGAGCTGCTCCAGCGCGTCCACGGTGGCGGCGTCCAGGCCCCGCATCCGGGCGAGCACGGCGTCCACGACCGTCGGCGGCACACCCCCGGTGCCACCCGCCGCGACGACCTCGGCGACGAAGAAGGGGTTGCCGGAGGTCACTTCGTACACCTGGGCGGCGTCCAGCTCGGCGGTCGCGCTGAGCGTGCGGACCGCGTCGAGGGACAGCCGGGCCAGGGGCAGCCGGTGCACCCGGGGCGCGCGGGAGACCTGCCCGAGGAGGTGGCGCAGGGGGTGGCCGCGGCCCAGCTCGTCGTCGCGGTAGGTGAGGACGAGCAGCGCGGGGAGCCGTTCCATGCGCCGGACCAGGAAGCGCAGGGCGTCCAGGGACGCCTCGTCGGCCCAGTGCACGTCCTCGACGACCAGTACGGCGGGATGCGGAGTCACGGCGAGCTCGGCGCGCAGGGCCTCGTAGACGCGGGGACGATCGCCGCCCTCGGTGACGGCGCGGGCCAGCTCGGCGCCGACGCTGCCGACGAGGTCACGGAACGGGCCCAGGGGCCGGCGGGTGGCGAGGTCGTCGCACTGTCCGACCAGGATCCGCGCCTCCTCGGGCAACCGCTCCGGAAGGGCTCTGACCAGGCTGGACTTGCCGATGCCGGCCTCACCGAAGACGAGCGCCACCGAGCCGGCACCGTCCGCCGCCTCACCTGCGGCCTCGGCCAGTCGCGTCAGCTCGGCCTCACGCTCGAGGATCCCCCGGTCCACCCGCTCGATTCTGCCACCGACCACCGATACCGGTACGGCTCTCGGGCGGGGGGCGGGCCCATGGGCGGGGATGGGCGGGAGCGGGCCGACGGTCCGGGGGCGGGCCGACGGTCCGAGGGCGGGCCGATGATCCGGAGGCGGGCTGGCGGTCCGGGCGCGGCAGGGCGGTCCGGGGGCGGCCCGACGATCCGGAGGCGGGCCCACGGTCCGGGGGCGGCCCGACGATCCGGAGGGAGGCCCACGGTCCGGGGGCGGCCCCACGGCCCAGGCACAGCCCCACGATCCAGGCACAGCCCCACGATCCAGGCACAGCCCCACGCCCCAGGCACAGCCCCACGCCCCAGGCACAGCCCCACGATCCAGGCGCGGCCCCACGATCCAGGCACAGCCCCACGATCCACGCACAGCCCCACGCCCCAGGCACAGCCCGACGATCCGGAGGCGGGCCCATGATCCGCGCGCGGGCCGACGGTCCGGGCGCGGGCCCGGGCCGTGGTGGCAAGGTGTCAGCATGTCCTGTGGGCGGCAGTGGCCCTGTCCCCGACGCGGACGCGAAGGCCGTCATTCCCACTGCGTGTCCTCGTCGCCACGGGCTCGTGCCGGCGACACGGTGGCCGCGGTCTCGGCGTCGCCGTGCGGTCCGCGCGGACGCGACGTGAGGAGAGCCCACACTCCGGCCGGGGGCTCACCTCCGGCTGAACCGGACAGGCGTGCGGGGCCATCCTGGAATCCTGGGAGTCGAAGCACGGAGCGAGGCGTGGCATGGCGTACGACGAAGCGTTGGCCGAGCGGATTCGGCGGTATCTGGGGGCCGATCCGGACATCACCGAGAAGCGGATGTTCGGGGGGCTCGCGTTTCTGCTGCGCGGGAACATGGCGGTGAGCGCGAGTGGCGCCGGGGGGCTGATGGTCCGTGTGGGGCCGGAGGCCACGGACGCGGCGCTGGCCCGACCGGGCGCGCGACTCCTCGACATGACGGGGCGGCCGATGCGTGGCTGGATCGTCGTCGACCCGTCCGCGCTCGCCGACGACGGGGTCTTGGGCGCATGGATCGACGAGGGGTACGCCTTCGCCGCGGGGTTGCCGCCGAAGTGAGACGTTCCTACGAGCGGCGGCCGGGCCTGCCTCGTCTGCCGGGCTTGGAGCCGCCCGCGCGGGGAGTGCGGCCCGGCTGCTTGGCGGGGGCCGGCTTGCGGTGGGCGGAGGACTTCTGCTGCTCCTCCCGCCTCGGCTTCTCCTCCCGGCCTGGCTTCTCCTCGGGCTGCTGCTTGCGGCCGCGCGAGCTGTTGACCGTGCGGCCGCGCACGATGCCGATGAAGTCCTCGACCAGTTCGGTGGTCGCTTCCTCGGGCCAGGACAGGGCGACACCGGACTGCGGGGCGTCGACGACCGGGCGGTAGGTGAGGTCCTTGCGGTGGTGCAGACGGGCGAGGGACTGGGGGACGACGAGGAGGCCGACGCCCGCAGCGACCAGTTCCACTGCGTCCTCGGTGGTGGCGGGGCGCTCGAAGGCGGGTTCACCGGGAGGGGCGTCCCAGCCGAAGACGTCGTCGAGGGGGTGGAAGAGCACCTCGTCGGCCAGATCGGCGAGCGTCACCTCGTCGGCCGCCGTGATCACGTGGTCCTTGGGGACCACGACCACCGTTGTCTCGGTGTACAGCGGGATCGCGCTGAAGAACCCACGGTCGACCGGCAGCCGTACCAGGCCCGCGTCCGCCTCGCCCGCACGCAGCACCTCGGGCGCCTCGGCGGCCGGTACGGCGATGAGGTGCAGCGGGATCCCGGGCAGCCGCTCGTTCCAGATCCGCACCCACTTGGCGGGCGTCGTCCCCGGGACGTACGCGAGCCGGAACGTGGGGGATGTCTCCGAGCCTGTCACCTGGCCAGGTTACCGGCCGTGGTCGAGGGCCCCGTACCCGGTCGATACCCTGGACCCCATGAAGTCGCACCAGACCACCCAGACGATGAAGCCCGCGACCGCGGCGAAGAAGCTGGGTGTGTACCTCGAGGCCACCCCCGCCGAGTTCCGTGAGGGTGTCGTCTCGCGCGCCCAGCTCGACCAGCTCCAGGCCGAGCCGCCCGAGTGGCTGCGCGAGCTGCGGGCCAAGGGGCCGCACCCCCGTCCGGTGGTCGCGGCGAAGCTGGGCGTCTCCATCGCGGGGCTGGCGCGCGGCGGGGTGACCGAGCCGCTGACCACCGAGGAGATCGAGGCGCTCAAGCAGGAGCAGCCGGAGTGGCTGGTGAAGGAGCGGGCCACCCAGGCGGAGGTCCGCAAGGAGGCGGCGCGGATCAAGAAGCGCGACGCCGAGCGGGCGGCCCAGGAGGACGGTCCGCGGTCCTGAGGCACCCGCCGTCGCGACGGTCGGTCACGCTCCCGATCCGCTGTGTGCACGAAACCGGAATCTGACGGCCCGTCACGACGAAGGTCACAAAAGCGTATCGGACATTCTGCCCTTCAACCTTCACACCAGCCGCACAAGTTGGCTAGCGTGGGTCCAGGCCACTCGAGTTCCTCCGGCGAACCCCGTCGGGACGCGTGGCCTCCGCCGAGTCCGGTGTCGAACCGGAGCCGGGGACCCAACCGAATCATGGGGTGAATCGGCCCAACTGCCCGCACGGGCAAGGGTCGTAGGGCATGCCTTCCGGATACGACCGCCCGAACCCGACAGCTAACTCGGTAGGCGGAGTACGGAAGGAGTACGGCTCCCATGGCGCCGGATCGACCATCGCGCACGGGCGGCTCCGGCCTCCCCGGGATGCGCAACTCCACTCTCGCCGCGGCGGCCCTCACCTCGGTGGCCATGCTCTCGCAGAGCGCCGACGCCGTGCCCCTCGCCGGGGAGGACGCCCCCAGCCGGGAGGCCGTCCGGGACCGGGTGAGCAGCCTCTACGACCGGGCCGAGTCCGACACCGGCCAGTGGAACTTCACCCGCCCGACGGTGACCGGCTCGCGAGGACGCGGCGCACCGGCGGGCGGCGGCAGGCGCTCGGACCCCGATCTGGACAACGTGACCCGGCAGTGGTTCGACGCGGCGCGCGCCTCGCTGGGGCCGACGATCCCGGCGATCCTGCCGGCCGACCGCATGCCCGCCCAGCGCACCTCCTCCCCCCGCCCGGCCCCGTCGCGGCCCGCGCGCTCCCCGGAGGCACGGACCGGCTTCGAACTGGAGGCACCCGGCCGGCCCGTGGCCGAGCTGCCGGCGGGCGGAACGCGCCGCCCGGTCGCCGAGCTGACCGCGGGTGGCGGCACGGCCGCGCTGCCCGCCGTACCGGCGCAGCGGCAGGAGTCCGCCATGGCGGCGGGCGCGACGGGCGGCGAGCCGCGGCAGGCCTCGCTGCGTACGTCCAAGGAGCAGAGCCAGCGCAAGATCGCCGCGGCGAGTGAGCTGCTGTACCGGTACACGGCCCGGCAGACGTCCATACCGCAGTCGGCGGTCATGTCACCGACGCCCATGGCGGAGCAGACGGCGGTCATGCCCTCGCTGGCCATGACACCGCAGTCGACCATCATGTCGCCGACGGCCACGGGGCCACAGGCGACCATCATGTCCCCGGCGGCCACGGCATCCCAGTCGGCCGTCATGCCCTCGATGACCATGGCAGCGCCGCAGCCGGCTCTGGCGCCGGTGCCGGCGCCCTGGTCGGACCAGGCGAGCCGTGCGACCGAGGAGGCCTGGCGGCTGCAGCAGCCGTCCGTGCTCGACACGGGCGTGCCGGCGAGCGAACCGTGGGGCCCGCAGCAGCCGGCCGTCCCCGACATGGGTCCGTCCATCACCGACACTGGGGCGCAGCAGCAGTTGACCGCCCTGGACACCGGCACGCAGTGGAGCTTCCAGCAGCCCACCGTCGAGGCGGCCCCGCAGCAGCAGTCCGTCATGGACACGGGTGCGTGGAACCTGCCCGCCGCGGTCGACTCGAGCCTGCCCGTGTCGGACCAGTGGCGCCGGCTCCAGGAACCGTCGGTCCTCGACACCGGGGTGCCCGAGGCGCCCGCCGAGCCGGCGGTCGGCACCAAGGCGGACCGGGCCGTGTCCTTCGCCCGGGCGCAGATCGGCAGGCCCTGCCTGTGGGGCGCGGTCGGACCGGAGTCGTACGACAACGCCGGGCTCACCCAGGCCGCCTGGCGGGCCGCCGGGGTCGCGCTGCCGCGGTCCACGCACGAGCAGGCGAGCACCGGCACGGTGGTCCCGCTCGCCGAGAGCCGTCCCGGTGACCTGATCTTCTTCAACGACAACTTCAGCCACGTCGGCCTCTACACCGGCAACGGTCTGATGATCCACGCCCCCGGACCGGGCGCGGTGATCCGCGAGGAGTCGGTCCACTACGCCGGCGAGGCCGCGATCCGCATAGCGGTGCGCCCCGCCTAGCAGCACACGCTTCACCGAGGAGGCCGTCCACGAACCGTGGGCGGCCTCTTCGGCCGCTGACGCTGCCTCGCCGGTGAAGGATGGCTGCATGAGTGATCAGTACGAGGGGCGACTGGCCGGGAAGACCGTCGTCGTCACCGGGGCCGCGGGCGGCCAGGGCGCCGCCGAGGTGGAGGCGCTGACCCGGGCCGGCGCCCGGGTGGTGGCCACGGACGTGCGACCGCAGGGTGACGTGCGGCGGCTGGACGTCAGCAGGGAGAGCGACTGGGCCGCGCTGGCCGCGGAGTTGAAGGAGTCGTACGGCGAGATCCACGGTCTGGTGAACAACGCGGGCGTCATCCGGCGCGAACGGCTCGGTGAGGTACGGCCGGAGGACTTCGCACAGGTCCAGGCCGTCAACACCACCGGACCGCTGCTCGGGATCCAGCACCTCGCGCCGCTGATGCCACCGGGTTCCTCGATCGTCAACGTCGGTTCGTCCGCCGCGCTCACCGGCTACTACCCGGTGGCGTACACCGCCAGCAAGTGGGCGTTGCGGGGGCTGTCGAAGATCGCGGCGACCGAGCTGGGGCCGAAGGGCATCCGGGTCAACACCGTGCATCCCGGGTACATCGAGACGCCGATGACCGCCGCCGCCACCCCGGCGTTCCGTGCGGCGACCATCGGGGAGACACCGCTGGGCCGCAGCGGCACGGTGGACGACATCGCGCCGCTGGTGGTGTTCCTGCTCTCCGACGAGTCGTCCTTCATCACCGGGGCCGAGATCCCGGTGGACGGCGGGCTGACCGCGCACGGCGGCGTCAGGTCCATCTCGGACGCGATGCGGGCGGCGAATCCGCCGGGAGGAGCGGGAGGAGTCTGAACTCCTCGGACCTCCGCGGGCCGCCGGTCCCCCGCTCCGGCGGCCCACACGGGCTCCGGGCCTCGGAGAGCACCGGCGGTCCCCCACCGAACCGCCGGGTCTCCCCGCCGCGGCCGCTGGTGCGCCGTTGTGCTGGAGTACATCCGTGAACGTCCTTGTTGCTCCGTTGCAGTCTGAGGCAGGCTGGACGTCGCCGGTATGGGTACAACTGCGTACGCGGCGCACGATCGGAGTGGGAACGTGGCACAGGTGTTGGTCGGGGCGCAGGAACGCATGCTGTCGGTGGCGGTCGCGGCACTGCACGAACGGGAGCCCGATCGGCTGTGGCCGATGCTCGCGGACGCCCTGCCCGGCCTGTGCGGCGGTGAGAGTCTGATCTACAAGCTGGACGACTGGAACGAGTCCGGGGGCACGGTCGGCATGCCGTCCGCCGTCGCCGCCGAGTTCGCGGTGCTCCGGGACGAGGCCGTGGGCCTGCTGCGGGAGGGCTACCCGTTCGCGTCCCTGTACTCCTCCGGGCCGGACCGCACCCCGCTGACCGCGCGCCGGGCGGTGGGGCGGGCCTGGTCGTCGAGCCCCACCGCCGAGCTGATCGGCGACCTCATGGCCGCCGACCACGTCCTGGCGATCCCGCTGCCCGGAACCACGACCCCGATCACCGGATGCATGGTCTACCGCTCCGGTACGGACTTCACCGACGACCATCTCCGGCTGGCGGCCCAGCTCCAGCCGCTGCTGGCCGCCGTGGAACAGCAGCGGCAACTCCTGGAACGCCACCGGCGTTCGACCGACCCCTCGGCCGCCCCGGACTGCGGGTTGACGCCCCGTGAGACGGCGGTCCTGGTGCTGCTGGCGGACGCGCTGACCGCGGCCGCGATCGGCCGGCGGCTCGGCATATCGGATCGCACGGTGCACAAGCATGTCGAGAAGATCTACCGCAAACTGGGCACACGCGACCGCATCAGTACGGTGCTGCGGGCCCAGCGGCTCGGCCTGGTCCCCACGCCCGCCGTGCCACGGGACACCAACGCCTGGAGCCAGTCATGAAGCCGAACCGCTCCATCCCCTCCGCGACGGTCATCCCCGTCCTGATCTATCCCGACGTGCGGGCCGCCGTCGCCTGGCTCGGCGAGGCCTTCGGGTTCACCGAGCGGGTGCGCATCGGCGAGGACCACCGCTCCCAACTCGCCTTCGGCGACGGGGCGGTGATCATCGGTGACGTCCGGCACGACCGCCGTCCCCCGCGCCCCGGCGAGGTCACGCACTCGGTGACGGTCCGCGTGGAGGACGCCCGGGCGCACTGCGAGCAGGCCCGCGCGCACGGCGCCCGGATCCTCATGGAGCCGACCGACTTCGAGTACGGCGAGCGCCAGTACACCGCCGAGGACGTGGCCGGCCACCACTGGACGTTCTCCCAGACGCTGGCGGACGTGGCCCCGGAGGAGTGGGGCGGCACGTCCGTGTCCTGAGCGGTGCGCTCAGCCCGCGGGGTCGGGCTGGGGACGGCGTGTCCGCATCGCCTCGTCCTTGAGCGCCCACGCGTCCGCCACCGGGCCCAGGTGTCCGAGCTTGTCGGGGTTGACGACCCCGCGGATCGTCTGGATCCGTCCGCCCAGGATGTCCAGCGCCAAGGTGCTCACGACCCTGCCGTCCCGGTCGCGGAAGAGCGCGCCCGGCTGGCCGTTCACCCGGTGCGGCTCGGCCACGACCCCCGTGGCGAGGCACATCGAGACGAACGAGGAGATCACCCGGGCCACGTTGTCCGGGCCGCGGACGGCGTTGGCCAGCGCGGGCGCCTTGCCGCCGCCGTCACCGACCAGCTGGACGTCGGCGGCGAGCAGGTCCCGCAGTCCGTCGACGTCGCCCTCCCGGAAGGCGCCGAAGAACCGCTCGGCGAGTTCCTCGCGCTCCTTGCGGTCGGCCTCGAAGCGCGGCCGGCCCGCGTCCATGTGCCGGCGCGCCCGCACCGCGAGCTGCCGGCACGCCGCCTCGGACCGGTCGACGGCCGAGGCGATCTCCGGGAAGCCGAAGCCGAACACCTCCCGCAGCACGAACACGGCGCGCTCCAGCGGGGAGAGCCGTTCGAGCAGCAGCAGTGCCGCCATCGACAGTGAGTCGGACAGCTCCGCCGAGCGCTCCGGGTCCTCGTAGGGGTCGGTGAGCAGCGGCTCGGGGAACCAGGGGCCGACGTACTCCTCGCGCCGTACCCGGGCCGAGCGCAGGACGTCGACGGAGATCCGGGTGACCACGGCCGAGAGATACGCCTTGGTCGATCTGGGCAGGGTCGAGGTGCGCTCCCAGCGCAGCCAGGTCTCCTGGACGGCGTCCTCCGCCTCGCTGACGCTGCCGAGGATGCGGTAGGCGATCGCGAAGAGCAGCGGCCGCAGCTCCTCGAACTCCTCGGTGCGACTCACGCCAGCTCCTCCTTGAATCCCTGGCGCCACGACGGGTGGCGCGGCTCCCAGCCCAGTTCACGTCTGGCCTTGGCGTTGGAGAAGCCGCGGCCCTCCAGCATCATGATCACCGGCAGGTCTCCCGCCAGCAGGCGCGCCAGCCATTTCGGCACCCGCATCGGCGGCTTGGCGCCCGCGACCGCCGCCAGGTGGGGCAGCCATTCCGCGGCCGGGGCCGGTTCGTCGTCGACGATGCAGTACACGCCCTTCGCGTGCTGTTCGACGGCCAGGACGGTGGCGTGGGCGGCGTCGTCGAGGTGGATCCATGAGCTGTGTCCGGTGGCGCGCCCGACCAGCGGGAACTTCCGCTTGCGGACCAGCTCGACCTGGTCGTCGATGGCACCCGGCCCGTAGAAGGCGCCGTAGCGCAGGGCCGCGCCGCCGGCCCGCACGACCACGTCCTCGAGGTGGTTGACCGCCTCGATCATCGGGCGCAGGACCGTGCCCGTCATCGGGTCGAGCGGGTCGTCCTCGGTCTTGATCCAGCCGCCCTCGCGGATGCCGTTGAAGCTGCCGAAGCTCTGGGCGACGAAGGTGGACACGCCGGTCGCCTCGGCGGCGGCCAGCAGATGGTCCGTGCCCTCGGTGCGCAGCCGGTTGGTGGTGGCGAAGAACCGGTCGAAGTGCTTCATGTCGGGTGCACCGGTGCCGAGCCCGGTCATCTGGTGCACGATCGCGTCCGGCCGTGCCGTGGCCACCGCCTCGCCGACGCCGGCCGCGTCCAGGCCGTCCATCACGACGCCGTCCGCGCCGAGGTCCGCCAGCAGCCCCAGTCTGGCCGCGCTGGTCGTCGTAGCCGTCACCTGGTGGCCCCTGGCGACGAGCTGCGGAATCAGCCGCCGTCCCAGGACCCCCGTCCCGCCTGCCACGAACACCCGCACAACGATCACCTTCCCGTTCCCGGAATTGTCTCTGCCCCGTGGACGAGACAGCCCCCCGTGTCTGTGACATGGGGGGCGGGAAAATCCTGACGCGGGTGGTCTCAGACGGCGCCGGGTCCCATGCCGCCCTGGAGGCGCTCCAGGTCGGAGGCGCGGACCTGGATGACGACGACCGCGATCAGGGCCGCGACGACGGCGAAGATCGCCGCGACGACGAACGCGGCGGAGATCCCGTGCGTGAGGACCTGGTCGGACCAGGGGCTCGGGAGCTGTCCGGTGCGCCGGAAGCGCAGCTGCTCGGCCGGGGTCGCCTGGGCGAGGAAGAGCGGGATCTGCTGGTGGGCCTCGTTGGTGCTGGCCGTGCCGAACGTGGTGACCAGGATGGACAGTCCGAGCGAACCGCCCACCTGCTGGGTGGCGTTGAGGAGCCCGGAGGCGGCGCCGGTCTCCTGGACGGAGACGTTGGACAGCGCCATCAGGGTCAGTGACACGAACTCCATGCCCATGCCCAAGCTGAAGACGAGGATCGGGCCGAGGATGCTGCCGGCGTAGGTGGAGTGCACGTCGGTCAGGGTCAGCCAGGCCAGACCGCCCGCCGCGAGGAGGGCGCCCACCACGAGGAACGGTTTGGGGCCGAACCGGGGCAGGAACCGGGAGGCGAGCCCTGCGCCGACCGCGATGACGGCGCTGACCGGCAGGAAGGCGAGTCCGGCGCGAAGTGGACTGAAGTTCAGCACGTCCTGCACGAAGAGGGTCAGGAAGAAGAACATGCCGAAGATCGCGGCGGCGAGGCTGAGCATCATGCCGTACGTGCCCGCTCTGTTGCGGTCGGCGAACATGTGCAGGGGTGTGATCGGCTGGACGGAACCCCGCTCGATCAGGATGAACGCGGCCAGGACGACGACGGCCCCGGCGAACGAGGCCAGCGTCAGCGCGTCCCGCCAGCCCTCCTGCGCGGCCCGGATGAAGCCGTAGACGAGCAGCACCATGCCCAGGGTCGAGGTCAGCGCGCCGGCGATGTCGAAGTGGCCGGGGTGGCGTCCGGACTCCCTGATCCAGCGGGGCGCGGCGAGGGCGATGAGGACGCCGATGGGGACGTTGACGAAGAGCACCCAGCGCCAGTTCAGCCACTCGACGATCATGCCGCCGGCCAGCAGTCCGATGGCGCCGCCGCCGGCGGAGACGGCGGCGAACACACCGAAGGCCCGGTTGCGTTCCGGGCCCTCCGGGAAGGTGGTGCTGACCAGGGAGAGCGCGGTCGGTGAGGCGATCGCGCCGCCGACGCCCTGCAGAGCGCGGGCGGCGAGCAGTTCGCCGGAGTTCTGGGCGAGCCCGCCCAGCAGGGAGGCGACGGCGAACAGCAGCACCCCGACGATGAACATGCGCCGTCTGCCGAGGATGTCGCCGGTGCGGCCGCCGAGCAGCAGCAGCCCGCCGAAGGTCAGCGTGTAGGCGTTGACCACCCAGGACAGGCTGGTCGTGGAGAAGTCCAGCGCGCTCTGGATGTGCGGCAGCGCGATGTTCACGATGGTGATGTCGAGGACCACCATCAGCTGGCAGGACGCGATGACCAGAAGCGCCATGCCGTTTCCGCCACCGCCCGGTGCTCGGGAGGTGGCCTGTGCTGCGGAGGTCGGCTGCGGGCTGCTGCTCATGGTGAAGTGCTCTCGGTGAACGATGCCGTCCACTGTCCGACCGTACGCCCGTGCCGCGACCGTCACCACTCCATGGGCGGCGCCGCTCTCACCGGGTCTTGTGGGTCATCGCGAACTCGTCGGCCTCCGGGAGGTCGAAGGCGCCGTGGTCGCTGCCGAGGCCCTGCGCCACCAGCGCCGCCGCCGCGTTGCCGAGTACGGCGGCCTCCTTCGGGGTGCGGTCGAGGCTGACGCCGCGCAGGAAACCGGCCGAGAAGGCGTCGCCGCAGCCGGTGGTGTCGACGACCTCGACGTCGAAGGCGGGGACCGCCTCGGTGCCCTCGGCCGTGACCAGGAGCGCACCGTCGCCGCCGCGGGTGACGGCGACGAGACCGGTACCGCCCGCGAGGAACTTCCCGGCGCCCGTGACGAGGTCCTGCTCCTCGCTGAAGCCGAGGACCTGGTCCTCGTTGGGGAGCAGGTAGTCGATGTACGGGAGGATCGGCTCGATCTGGTCGAAGGTGCCCAGTGCGCCCGGCGCGAGGAGGTCGACGGAGGTGACGACGTCGTGCTCCTTGGCGTGCGCGAGGATCCGCGCGGCGACCTCGGCGCCGATCAACTCCGGTCCGCCCAGGTGCAGATGCGTCGCCACGGCCAGCGCGTCCCAGGGGACGTCGTCGAGACCGTAGGTGATGTTGGCGCCGAGCAGATGGAGGGTGGGGCGGTCGCCGTTCGGGCGGATGGGCAGGACGGTGGCCGAGGTGGAGGTGTCGATGCGGCGGACGACCAGCCCGGTGTCGATTCCCGCCCGCTCCAGCAGTTGCAGGAGCAGGTCGCCGGTCGGGTCGGTGCCGATCGCACCGGCGGTGCGGACCTCGGCGCCCAGCTTGGCGAGGGTCAGGGCGGTGCCGGCCGCCGTCCCGGCGGCGGTCATCCTGATGTCCTCGACGAGGGTGGCGCCCTGGCCCTCGGGTATCGCCTCAACCGGCCGTACCAGCACGTCCAGTACGTGCACGCCCATCGTGACGACCTTCATCGCTTCTCCTCCTGCGCGGGTGGTACGGGGTGGGTGGTGCCGTAGTCACGGGCGATCGCGGCCTCGATGACCGCCAGTTGCCGCTGTTCGTCGAGGACGCGGGGGGTGCCGAGCGCGGCGGCGTGCTGGTAGACGCCGCAGGCCCACTCCAGCAGCAGCGCGTGCTCGACGGCCTTGTCGAGCGTGGTCGCGTGGGTGACCGCGCCGTGGTTGGCCATCAGTGCGGCGCTGCGGCCCTCCAGTGCGGCGATCACCGACTCGGCGAGTTCGGGCGTGCCGAAGGTGGCGTACGGCGCGACCCGGACGCTACCGCCCAGCGCGAGCAACTGGTAGTGAATGCAGGGGAGTTCGTCGAGGACGAGGGAGAGCGCGGTGGCCATCGGGGCGTGGGTGTGGACGACCGCTCCGGTGCCGTAGCGGCGGTAGACACCGAGATGCAGGTCCAGTTCCGAGGTCGGCGCCAGCGTCCCGGCCACGACCTTGCCGTCCAGGTCGACCACGCTCACCTGGTCCGGGGTCAGTTCGGCGAGCACCGCGCCGGTGGCGGTGATCGCGACCCGGTCCTCGACGCGCACGCTGACGTTCCCGGCCGTACCGATGAGCAGCCCCTCGGCCCCCAGACGCCGGCAGGCCTCGGCCACGGCGGCCCGCTGCGGCCCCAGCGCCGAGCTTGAGTCGGTCATGGGCGCGACCGTAGTCTAAACGTGAAACAATGTCACGTTCACGTTCGGAGGTTCCTTCGTGGGAGAGCCGACCGCGGATCCCGGCGGGGCCCTCCCCCTGCGCCGGACCCCGCAACAGGCGCGCAGCAGGGCCCGCTTGGCGCGGGTGCTGGAGACGGCCGAGCACATCCTGATCCGCGACGGGGTCGAGGCGCTGACCACGACCCGGGTGGCCGCGGCGGCCCGGGTGTCGGTCGGCTCGCTGTACCAGTACCTGCCCGACCGGGACGCGATCATCGACGCCCTGGCGGCCGGGTACTTCGCCAAACTGGAGGCCGCCATGGACGGTTTCGCCGAGGCGGCGGCGACCGAGCGGTGGGCGGACCCGGTCGGCATGCTCGTGGACGCCTACGCCGCCATCTACCGCGGTGAACACGGCTTCCGTGCCCTGTGGTTCGGCAGCGGCCTGACCGAGCGGACCCGGGCCGCCGACCGCGAGCACAAGCGCCGGATGGCCGACGGGATCCGCCGCGTCCTGCTCGCCCTCGACCTCGCCGGGGACGACGAGGCCCTCGCCCGCGCCTGTCACGCCTCGGTCCTGGCCGCGGACGCGCTGGCCCAGGAGGCCTTTCGGCGCGACGCACAAGGCGACGAGCGGCTTCTGGAGGAGGCGAAGGTGATGCTGCGGGGGTACCTCACGGCCGTGACGGCGCGCTACCGGTCGTAGGCGTGCCGCCCCGGAGGCCCGGCGCACCCTCCGGGCGGACGACGCTCGGCCCCGCCCCCGCCGCCCCCTCCCTGCCGTGACCCTGGGTAACTCGGAACGTCACGTAGGGTCGAGTGGGGGCTGAAGATCAACAAGGGGGTGGGGCCGGTGGAGTTCTCGGTCCTGGGGCCGGTTCGGGTACGGCGGGCGGGGGCGGAGCTCGCTCTGGGCGGTCCGCGTGAACGGGCCCTGCTGGCGCTGCTGTTGGTACGGGCCGGGGAGCCCGTCCCGGCGGGCGAGATCGTGACCGTGCTGTGGGGCGCGAACCCTCCGCACAGCGCGCTCAACGTGGTGCGCCGGCATGTCGGGGCGCTGCGCCGCCTGATGGAACCCGGCCTGCCCGCCCGGGCCGCCGGACGCCTACTGCTGCGGGACGCGGGCGGATACCGCTGGGCGGCCGACGCCGCGTCGCTCGATCTGCTGCGCTTCCGTGCGCTGCGGGAGGAGGCCCGGTGGGCCGCGCCCGGGCGCGCGGTGGAACTCCTCACCGAGGCCCTGGAGTTGTGGCGCGGGCCGGTGGCCGCCGGCGTCCCGCCCGAGGTGCGCGAGCGGGCCGGGTTCGGCGCGGTCGACGGGGAGCACGTGGCGGCCGTGCGGGAGGCGGCCGATGCCGCGTTGCGCGCCGGGGTGCCGGAGGAGGTGCTGCCCCGGTTGCGGGAGGCAGCGGCCGGCCATCCACTGGACGAGCCCCTGCTGGCCCGGCTGATCCTGGTGCTGGCGGCCACGGGACGCCGGCCCGAGGCCCTGGACACCTACCGCACCACGGCCGCCCGCCTCGCCGACGAGCTGGGCATCGATCCCGGCGCCGAACTGCGCGACGCCCACCGCGCGTTGCGGCAGGACGGCCCCTCGACCGCCGCCCTGCCGAAGCCCGCCCAACTCCCGCACGACCTGGCGACGTTCACCGGCCGGGAGGCCGAACTCGACGACGTACTGACCCTGTCCGACGCGACCGGTGCGGTGGTCATCTCCGCGATCGGCGGCATGGCGGGCATCGGCAAGACCACCCTCGCCGTGCACTGGGCCCACCGGGTCGCCGACCGCTTCCCCGACGGGCAGCTGTACGTCAACCTCCGGGGCTTCGACCCGTCCGGTTCGGTGATGAGCGCGGGCGAGGCGGTCCGGGTCTTCCTCGCCGCGCTGGGTGTGCCGCCGGAACAGGTGCCATACGGGATGGAGGCCCAGGCCGCCCTGTACCGCGGCCTGTTGGCGGGCCGGCGGTTCCTGGTGCTGCTGGACAACGCGCGCGACACCGAGCAGGTACGGCCGCTGCTGCCGGGCACCCCCGGCAGCCTGGCGATCGTCACCAGCCGCAGCCGGCTGTCCGGGCTGGTCGCCGCGCACGGGGCGCACACGCTGACCCTGCGGCCGCTCGACGCCGAGCAGGCCAGGGCGTTCCTGGAGCGCCGGCTGGGCGCGGCACGGCTGGCGGGCGAGTCGGAGGCGGTCGCCGAGATCACCGCCCTGTGCGGCGGGCTGCCGCTCGCGCTGGCCTGTGTGGTGGCGCGCGCCGCCGCCCACCCGCACTTCCCGCTGTCGGCCGTGGCGGCGGAGCTGCGGGCGGCGCAGGGCAGCCTCGACGGGTTCGGCCGGAGCGACCCGGCCGCGAACGTCGAGGCGGTGTTCTCCTGGTCGCTGGCGGCCGTCTCACCCGGCGCCGCCCGCCTCTTCCGGCTGCTTGGCCTGCATCCCGGCCCGGACGTCTCGGCGCCGGCCGCCGCGGCACTGGCGGGCGTTCCGGTGCGGGAGGCACGGCGACTGCTGTCCGAGCTCGCGGACGTCCATCTGGCGGGCGAGCACGTTCCCGGCCGGTACGCCCTGCACGACCTGCTGCGCGCCCACGCCGCCGAACTGGTCGAGTCCGAGGAGGATCGCGACACGGCCGTCGACCGCCTGTACGCGTACTACGTCCACTCCGCCCACGCGGCCGGCCGGATCCTCGCCCCGCACGCCGATCCCCTGCCGCCGGGGCCACCCCCGGCCGGCGTCAGCGTGGAGGACCTGTCCGACGACCGGCAGGCCTTGGCCTGGCTGACCGCCGAGTACCCGGTCCTGCCGGCCGTGATCGACGCGGCCGCGCACTCCGGCCGGGACCGTCTCGCCGCCCTCCTCGCCTGGTCCCTGGAACCGTTCTTCGACCGGCGGGGCCACTGGCACGACGGACTGGCCGCCCAACACACCGCGCTCACCAGCGCGCTGCGGCTGTCCGACCCGGTCTGGGAGGCGCACGGCCTGCGCGGCCTGGGCCGGGCGGAGGGCCGGCTGGGCCTGCACGACCGCTCCCGGCCCAGGCTGCGCCGGGCCCTGGAACTCTTCACGGAACTGGGCGACCCGATCGGCCGGGCCCAGACCCATCGCAGCCTCGGCTGGGAGGCCGACCAGCAGGGCGACCTCCCCGGCGCCCTGCACCACAACCAGCAGGCGCTTGAGCTGTTCCGCACGAGCGGCGACCGGGCCGCGCAGGCCAGCGTCCTGAACTCGGTCGGCTGGTACCACGCGCTGCTCGGCCAGTACCGGAAAGCCCTCAGCCACTGTTTCGAAGCCCTCGCCATGCTCCAGGACCTGGGCGACCGCTACGGCCAGGCGTCCACCTGGGACAGCATCGCCTACGCCCAGCACGGACTGGGCCGCCACCCGCACGCCCTGCTGGGCTACCACAACGCCCTGACCCTGTACCGGGAGTTGGGCGTGCCCTACCTGGAGGCCTGCACGCTGGTCCACATCGGGGACACCCATCTCGCCATGGGCGCCCCCGACGAGGCCGACGCCGCCTGGCACGAGGCGCTCGCCCTCTTCGTGTCCCTCGGCCACCCCGACGCGGAAGAGGTCCGGGAGCGGCTGTCCGCCCAGGAAGGCCGACGCGACCTCGCCTGAGGAAGCGGACAGAGCGTGACGGACGACGAGTTGACGCGATTCGAGGTGCTGGGTCCCCTGCGGGTGACGCGCGGGGAGACCGAACTGGACCTCGGCTTTCCCCAGCAACGCGCCCTGCTGGCCCTGCTGTTGATACGCGCGGGCCGGCCCCTGCCCGTCGGTGAGATCATCGACGTCCTGTGGCCGGACGGCCCGCCCGCCAGCGCGCCGAACGTGGTCCGCCGTTACGTCGGCTCGCTGCGCCGCCTGCTGGAACCAGGACTGCCGGCCCGGGCCCCCGGCCGCCGACTGCTGCGCGGGGCCGACGGCTACCGGCTGGAGGCGGCCGAGGACGAGGTCGACCTGCTGAGGTTCCGTGAGCTCACCAGGCGGGCGAAGCGGGAGGCGGCCACCGGGCGACCCGAACCGGCGCTGCGGCACTTCGCCGCGGCACTGGACGAGTGGCGGGGTCCCGTCGCGGCGGGCATCCCCGCACCGGTGCGCCACCACGCCGTGTTCACCGAGGTCGAGCGCGAACTCGTCACCACGACCGTGATGGCCGCCGACGCGGCCCTGCTGTGCGGCGCACCGGACCACGTACTGCCCCACCTCGCTCGCGCGGTCCGGCTCGACCCCCTCGACGAGTCGCTGCACGCCAGACAGGTCATGGCACTCGCCGCCGCCGGACGCCAGGCCGACGCACTCGCCGCGTACGAGTCGGTACGGCTCCTGTTGGAACGGGAGTTGGGCGTCAAACCCGGCGCGGAGCTGGCGGCGGCCCACACGCGGGTGCTCCGCCAGGAAGTACGGTCCAGGCCGCGTGAACCCTTCGCGCCGCCTGCGCAACTCCTGCCGGACCCGGACGTGTTCGTGGGCCGAGAGACCGAACTGAGCATGCTGCACACGTCGGTGGACTCCTCGCCGGTCCTGGTGACGGGCATGCCGGGCATCGGCAAGACCACGCTGGCTGTGCACTGGGCGCACCAGGCCGCCGCGCGGTACCCGGACGGCCAACTCCATCTCGGTCTACGGGGTTTCGATCCCCTCGACGACCCGCTCACCCCCGAGGCGGCCCTGCGCTCCCTGCTCACCGCGCTCGGCGTGCCCGAGCACCGTCTGCCGAGCGGTCCGGACGCCCTGGCCGGTCTGTACCGGAGCACACTGTCCGGTCGCCGGGTGCTGGTACTGCTCGACGACGCCCTCGACACCGAGCAGGTACGGCCGCTGCTGCCCGCCTCGCCCGGTTGTCTGACGCTGATCACCAGCCGGCGCGGACTGTCCGGGCTGGTCGCCACCGGAGCCCGCCCCCTGCGGCTGGGTCTGCCCTCCCCCGCGGACGCGCTCGAGATCCTGCTCCGGCACACCGGCCGGGAACGGACTCCCGCCGAAGCGGAGGCGGCCGAGGAGATCGTGGTGCGCTGCGGGCGACTGCCGCTCGCCCTGGCCCACTTGGCCGCCACCGGCCCGCTCGCGTCCGTCGCCGCCGGACTGCGCCGCTCCGCCGGTCTCGACGCCTTCGCCGACGTACGCACCGCGTTCGCCGGCTCCTACCGCCGTCTGCCTGCCGACACGGCCCGGCTGTTCCGGCTGTCGGCCCGCTCCGAACCGGAACTCACGGCGGAGACGGCCGCCGCGCTCGCCGACGTCCCGGTCCGCACGGCCCGCCGGCTGCTCGGCGAACTCGCCGACGCCCACCTCGTCACCGAGTCGGCACCGGGACGCTACACCGGGCATCCCCTGCTGCGGATCTTCGCCCACGAGCTGAACCAGCGTTCATAACCGCAGGTCACAGCGGTGCCGCCCTTGCTTCGTCACTCTTTTTTCACACCTTCCCCCTACGCTCCGAGGCGATGAAAGTTTTTGTTCGGTCCTGTTCGGAGGTGTGCAGGATGCCCATGGGTCTCGACATCGTCGTCACCGACGCGGTGCCGGTGCGGCTGCCCGGCGAGCGGTTGCCCCGCCCCGGCGCGCACCGGCTCTCGGCCGGGGTCGGCGGCGAGTTCCTCCTCGTCGGCGTCCGGGGCGGTACACCCGCTCCGGAGACTCCCGCGGACATCGCCCTCTCCCCTGGTGACATCTGCTTCTACGACGCCGGCCACCCTCCGTCGCTGGATCTTCCCGACGGCGCCCGGCTGAAGGTGTTCCTGGTGGCGCGCGAGGCGCTGGGGCTGCCGGAACAGGCCCTGCGGCGGCTTCTGACGGCGCCGGTCAGCCGGTCCTCCCGGCTGGGTGGGCTGCTGTCCCCGTTCCTGTCGGAGCTCGCCGACACGGTCTCCGTCTCCCCGCCCGAGATCGGCGAGATGCTGTCCTGGAACGCCGTGAACCTGCTGGCCACCCTGGCCACCGAGCGCTCGGGTGAGGCATCGGCACAAGTGCCGGGCGCACAGTCGCCGCTGCTGTCCAGGATCCTCAGGTACGTCGACCGCCATCTACCGGATCCGGACCTCTCCCCCGAGGTGATCGCCGCGGCGCATCACATCTCGGTGCGCTATCTGCACAAGCTGTTCCAGGACGAGGACATGACGGTCGGCCGGTGGATCCAGCGCCGGCGTCTGGAGGAATGCCGGCGCGATCTGCTGCACCGCATCCGCGGCAGGCGCACCATCGCCGCCGTCGCCGCCCGCTGGGGCTTCCTCAGCGCCC
Source organism: Streptomyces sp. NPDC002144 (assembly GCF_053593695.1). Taxonomy (NCBI): domain Bacteria; kingdom Bacillati; phylum Actinomycetota; class Actinomycetes; order Kitasatosporales; family Streptomycetaceae; genus Streptomyces; species Streptomyces sp. NPDC002144. Next base: position 146,486 of record NZ_JBSFDB010000016.1, on the reverse strand, counting down.
CTCACTTCAGCCGGGTGTTCCGGGCCGCCTACGGCATGTCCCCGAGCGAGTGGCGCGAGACGGCGGGCGGTCGCTCCAGTGCGCTCCGGGACCAGCAGTCATGCACCGGCAGTCAACTCGCCCCGCCCTGCGCTCCTAGCGTGCTCGTCGACGCGCTCGCGCATCACCAGTCACAGACTTCGGGAGAACTTTGATGTCCCAGACCGCCGAACCGGTCAAGCCGGTCCTCGAACCGGCCGCCCAGGCCTTCGTCGAGGCCACCGCCAACCCGCCGTACCTCTTCGACCTGCCGCCCGCCGAGGGCCGTAAGGCCGTCGACGAGGTGCAGTCCGGCGAGATCGCCAAGCCCGCGGTGGACGAGGAGTGGATCACCGTCTCCGGTGGCCCGACCAGCAGTGTCCGGGCCCGCGTCGTCCGGCCCGCAGGGGCCACCGGCACCCTGCCGGTCATCCTCTACATCCACGGCGCGGGCTGGGTCTTCGGCAACGCCCACACCCATGACCGGCTGGTGCGCGAACTCGCCGTCGGCGCGGGTGCGGCCGTGGTCTTCCCCGAGTACGACCTCTCCCCCGAGGTGCGCTACCCGGTCGCCATCGAGCAGAACTACACGGTCGCGAAGTGGGTCGTCGAGCAGGGTTCCACCAAGGACCTGGACGGCTCGCGGCTGGCGGTGGCCGGCGACTCGGTGGGCGGCAACATGACGGCGGCCCTGACCCTCATGGCCAAGCAGCGCGGTGACGTCCCCCTCGTCCAGCAGGTGCTGTTCTACCCGGTGACCGACGCGAGCTTCGACACCCCCTCCTGCCACCAGTTCGCCGAGGGCTACTTCCTGCGCCGGGACGGCATGCAGTGGTTCTGGGACCAGTACACGACCGACGAGGCCGAGCGGGCGCAGATCACCGCGTCCCCGCTGCGGGCGTCCGCCGAGCAGCTGGCCGGGCTGCCCCCGGCCCTGGTCATCACCGGTGAGGCCGACGTCCTGCGGGACGAGGGCGAGGCCTACGCCAACAAGCTGCGCGAGGCCGGAGTCGCGGTCACCGCCGTGCGCTACCAGGGCATCATCCACGACTTCGTGATGCTCAACGCCCTGCGCGAGACCCATGCCGCCGAGGCCGCCATCAACCAGGCCGTCGCCACCCTGCGCGCGGCCCTCCACACCAACTGAGCCGGGAGACAGCCGACATGACCACCACACCCACCGCCCTTCTCGTGCACGGCGCCTTCGCCGACGCCGGCAGCTGGGCCGGTGTCGTCGCGGAGCTGCAGAACCAGGGCATCCCCGTGATCGCGCCCCCGAACCCGCTGCGCGGGCTGGCCGCCGACGCCGCCTACATCGCCTCCGTGGCCGAGCAGATCGACGGCCCGGTCGTCCTCGTGGGGCACTCCTACGGCGGCGCGGTCATCACCGTGGCCGGTGCCGTGGAGAACGTCGTCGGCCTGGTCTACGTCGCGGCCTACGTCCCCGAGGAGGGCGAGAGCCTGGGCGAGCTGCAGGGGCGCTTCCCGCTCTCGCCGCTGAGCAGCAACCTCAAGGAGTGGACGTACCCGGTCGAGGGCGGGCAGCCCGCGGTCGAGGTCACCATCCAGGCCGAGGCGTTCCCCGGCATCTTCGCCGCCGACGTCCCGGCCCCGGTCACCAAGACGCTGGCGGTGTCGCAGCGCCCGCTGGCCGCCTCCTCGTTCACCGAGCCGGCCGCGGCCGCCGCGTGGAAGACCAAGCCGTCCTGGGCCCTGGTGGCGGGCGCGGACGAGGCGATCAACCCGGAGGTGGAGCGCTACGGCGCCAAGCGCGCCGGGGCGACGACCGTCGAGCTGGAGGGCGCCTCGCACGCGGTCGCCGTCTCCCGGCCCGAGGAGGTCGCCGCGCTGATCCGCGACGCGGTTCGGGCCACGAGCTGACGTGACCGGAACGGCAGCGCGGACGGCCCCACGGCGGCCGTCCGCGCGGTCGCTCAGCCGTCCCGGTACAGCTCCGTGAGCAGTTCGATGGCCGCCGGGGTCGCCGGGTGGGGGTCGTCGTGCCACCAGGCCAGGCGTACGGCGATGGGCTCGGCGTCACGGACGGGCCGGTAGACCACGCCGGGGCGGGGGTACTGGTGGGCGGTGGACTCGGCCGTCATGCCGATGCGCCGGCCCCCGGCGATGACGTTCAGCCAGTCGTCGACGTCGTGGGTCTCCTCGGTGGCCGGGCGGGCGTCGGGCGGCCACAGGTCGGCGGTGGTCGTGCCGGTGCGCCGGTCGACGAGCAGCGTGCGATCGCTGAGGTCGGCGAGCCGCACTGAACGGCGCCGGGCGAGCGGGTCGTCCGCGGCCAGGGCGCACAGCCGTCGCTCCAGGCCCACGATGGCGGTGTCGAAGCGCCGGTCGTCGCCCAACGGCCTGCGTACGACGGCGAGTTCGCAGCTCCCCTCAGCCAGTCCGGCCGTCGCGGTGTTGACCCGGACGAGGTGCAGGTCGGTCTCGGGGTGGGCCGCGGCCCAGCGGCGCTGGAAGGCCGCGGTATGGCGGCCGACCGCCGACCAGGCGTAACCGATCCGCAGGCTGGTGTGGTCCGAGGTGGCGGCGCGGACGAGTTCGCTGACCTCGGCGAGCACCCGCCGGGCGTGCGCCAGCACTCTCAACCCCGCTGCGGTGGGCGTCACTTCGCGCGAGGTGCGCCGGAGCAGCCGTACCCCCAGGGCCCGCTCCAGCGAGGCCAGCGTGCGGGACACGGCCGCCTGGGAGACGTCCAGGGCGATGGCCGCGTCGGTGAAGGTGCCCTCGTCGACGATCGCGACGAGGCAGCGCAACTGCCTCAGCTCCACATCCATGACTCCAGCGTATGGATCGAGCGCCGCACGCATTTTGCGCATGCACCGGCTCGTCCCATCATCGGCCCATGCGACCCGTACGCACCCTCCCACCGGCCCGCACGGCCTCCGCCCCGGCCCGCCCTTCCTCGCGGCGGTTCGCGGGCGTGGTCACCATGGTCGGCAGCGGTCTGTCCAACCAGACCGGTGCGGCGATCGGCTCCCTCGCCTTCCCGGTGCTCGGTCCGCTGGGGGTGGTGGCGGTCCGCCAGTACGTCGCCGCGCTCGTCCTCCTGGCCGTCGGCCGGCCCCGCCTGCGGACCTTCACCTGGCGGCAGTGGCAGCCGGTGCTGCTGCTGGCCATGGTGTTCGGCACGATGAACCTGTCGCTGTACACCGCCATCGACCGGGTCGGCCTCGGGCTCGCGGTGACGCTGGAGTTCCTCGGCCCGCTCACCGTCGCGCTGGCCGCCGCGCGGCGCCGGGTGGACGCCTGCTGCGCGCTGATCGCGGCGGCCGGGGCCGTCACGCTGATGCGCCCGCGGCCCTCCACGGACTACGCCGGCCTCGGGCTCGGTCTCCTCGCCGCCGTCTGCTGGGCCTCGTACATCCTGCTCAACCGGACCGTCGGCCGACGTGTCCCCGGCGCCCAGGGGTCCGCGGCGGCGGCCGGCGTGTCCGCCGTGCTGTTCCTGCCGGTCGGTGTGGTGCTGGTGCTGCGGCAGCCGCCGACGGCCTCGGCGGTGGGGTGCGCCGTGGCGGCCGGGGTGCTGTCCTCGGCGGTGCCCTATCTGGCGGACCTGTTCACCCTCCGCCGGGTCCCGGCGCAGGCGTTCGGTCTGTTCATGAGCGTCAACCCGGTCCTGGCCGCCGTCGTCGGTCTGGTCGGTCTCGGGCAGCGTCCGGGGTGGGCGGAGTGGGCGGGCATCGGCGCGGTCGTCGCCGCGAACGCGCTGAGCATCCTCTCCAGACGTGGGTGAGCCGCCTCAGCTCCACAAGCCTGCGCGGCCGCCTCAGCTCCAGAAGCCGGTGAGCCGCCTCAGCGGAGGCCCAGTGCGCGGGTGACCCGGTCCAGGGAACGGTTCTGCTGCTGTTCGTAGAGGGCGAAGGGGTCCAGGACCTCGCGGCCGACGGCACCGGACATCCAGGCGGCGTCGTAGGCGATGCCCTCCCGCGCGTTGTCCCGGGAACCCTCGCCGCTGAGGTTGGACTGGAAGATCCCGGCGGCGGAGCGGGGCAGGAAGTCCTCGTAGACGATGGGCGTGGCGCGCAGCCAGCCGCCGGAGACCAGGGCCGCGAGGTCGGCGGGCGGGCGGCTGCCGTCGCGGGGCCCTTCGTCCACCACCTCGTAGGTGAAGTACGCCAGCTTCCGCTCGGCCAGCTCCTGTTCGGTGGCAGGCATGTGCTTCTCCCAGACGGCGCGGGCCACTTCGGAGCGCTGCGCCCCGGGGTCCCGGGCGAGTCGCTCGTCGATGCGGCCGAGCAGGCTGTCGTAGAGGGAGCGGCCCTCGCGGGTCAGGGCGATGCCGCGCGCCTCGACCTCGCCGAAGCGGACCCGCAGGGCACCTTGGGCGACGGTGCCGTCCGGGAGGCGCAGGGTGCGGGGTTCGGCCAGGGCCCGGAAGGAGGTCTGGCGCAGCAGGACGTCGGGGCCCCGCCAGGCGGGCGGGCCCTGGATGGTGTCGATCATCTCGATGTCGCGCTCGGCCATCCGGCGGTACAGCTCGTCGATGTCCAGGACGCGCGGGGTGAGGTGGTTGAGGTGGGTGCTGCGCACACGGCCGATGTCGGCGGCGACGGCGGAGACCCGCTCCAGCGTCCCGTACCAGGCCCTGTCGATCGGCTCGGCCGACAACTCGAAAGCGGATACGGCGAGTTGGAGGAAGCGTTCGGCGGCCTCGTCGGGCAGTCCGTGGTCCACCTCCGCGCGGTCGGCCAGGGTGAGCAGCTCCGGCGGGAACAGTTCGCGGCCGGCGAGGAAGGTCTCCAGGCGTGCGCACAGACCGGGGTCGAAGAAGCGGGGGTCGGCCGGGGTGAGCAGGGAGGTGAAGACGCGGAAGGGGTTGCGGGCCAACTCCTCGCCGTCGACGGGCCGGAACGCGGTCGACACGACGGGCACCGCGCTGGCGGCCGCCTCGCGCAGGTCGTAGAAACCGACCGGGTGCATGCCGAGTGCGCCGAAGATCCGGGCGACCTGGGCGAGTTCGGCGGGGGTGCCGACGCGGATGGCGCCGTGCCGTTCCGCGGTGACGCGGCCGATGGAGCCGAGGCGTTCGGCGTCGGCGCCCCGGGCGCCGAGGACGTCCTCGTTCACCTCGCGGGAGACGTCCACCAGCGTGGTGTAGGCGGGCACCTCACGGCCGTACATCTCGGAGAGCCGGGCGGCGAAGGCGGCGCGCAGCCGCCACTGGCTGATCATCGGCGGGCTCCTCTCACAGGTCCCAGGTGCGCGGTCGCTCCAGCGCCTCCCACTCGGGCCGGAGCAGGGACAGCACGGCGACGTCGTGGCGCCGTCCCCGATGGAAGCACGCCGAGCGGCGCACACCCTCCCGTACGAAGCCGGACTTGGCCAGGACCGCGAGGGCGGCTCCGTTCTCGGTGTGGGTGACCGCCTGGAGGCGGTGCATCGGCAGTTCGCCGAAGGCGAGGTCGACGAGTGTGTCGAGGGCGTCGGTGCCATGTCCGCCGCCTCGGTGCTCCGGCGCCAGCAGCAGGACCACCTCCGCCGTGCCGTCGGCCAGGTCCTGGTCGACGAGGGCGGTGTAGCCGATCGGGGTGCCGTCGGGCAGCAGGACGAGGAAGTCGTCGCGGTCCGAATCGTCGATGTCCCGCTCGACGCGTTCGCGCAGCCAGTACAGGGAGCGCGGCCAGACACCGACCTCATGGGCGGCGACCGGGTCGGACCTCCAGCGCTTGAGGTGTTCGGCGTCGTCGGTCTCGAGCGGGGCGAGGGCGGTCTTCCTGCCCCGGCGGCAGGGCACGCGCGCGCCGGCCTGGGTGTCGTCCGGTCCGTTGTCGTTCATGAACGCCGAGGTTAGGGCCCCTCGCGGGGGCACGGCCACCGCATTAGGCGGGCGGGCAGCCGGGCGAACGCGTCAGCGCACCGCCGCCGTCACGGCCTCCTCGAACGTCGGGTGTTCGAAGGTGAACCTGGATTCCAGGAGGCGGGCCGGCAGCACGCGCTGGCTCATCAGGATGCCGTCGGCGAACTCGCCCAGGGCCAGGCGGAGGGCGAAGGCGGGGACGGGCAGGATCGTGGGGCGGTGCAGCGCCCTGCCGATGGCGGCGGTGATGTCGCGGTTGGTCGCGGGGTGCGGGGTGGTCATGTTGACCGGGCCGCCCACCGTCTCGGTGTCGATGAGGTGCCGCAGGGCACGGACGGTGTCGGGCAGCGAGATGTAGCTCCAGTACTGGTGTCCGTCGCCCAGCCGGCCGCCGAGTCCCGCCCGGGCCAGTGGCAGCAGCCGTCCCATCGCACCGCCCTTCGCCGACACGACGATCCCGAACCGGGTGGTCACCACCCGGGTCCCGGCCGCCCGTGCACCGCCGGCCGCCGCCTCCCACTCCTGGCACACACCGGCCAGGAAATCCTGCCCCGGCAGCGCGGACTCGTCCACGACGTCCTGGCCGGTCTCGCCGTAGTAACCGACCGCGGAGCCCGACACGAACACCGCCGGGGGCTTCGCGCAGTCGCCGATCGCCGTGGCGAGGGCGCCGGTGCCGCGTACCCGGCTCTCCCGGATCCGTGCCTTGTACGCGGCCGTCCAGCGCCGGTCGCCGACCCCCGCCCCGGCGAGCCCGACGACGGCGTCGGCCCCGTCCAGTACCGCCGGATCCACGCCATCGGCCCGCGGCTCCCAGCGCGCCTCCTCGCTCCCGTCGGCCCGGACCTGCGGCTCACGTCGGACCAGCCGGGTCACCCGGTGCCCGTCCGCGAGCAGCGACGCGGCGAGGGCGCCGCCGATCAACCCCGATGAACCGCTGATGACGACATGCATGGAACCGACCTCGATCCGGGCGCGCGGGCACCCATCACCCATCTGTTTTATATTTCAATCAGTACGGTCAGCCTAACGCACGCACACGAAAAAGCGTTGGCGGGTCGCGACGGCCGGAGGCTACGCTCCACGGCGATGACTCCTTCTGCTGACAGATTGGGGGTCCCGTCCGCGTCAGGTGAGTGCTGATGGCCACTCACCCCCACTTCGCGGACGGGGATTCCCGCCTCTCCCTGTGGCTGCGCGTGCGCGAGTTCGCCGTGCCGCCCGCCATGATCGAGACCGCGACCGCCCGCCGCCTCGCCGGGGACTGGGCCGGCGCGTGCGCCGCCGCGCGCGTCGACGTCGATCTCGACCTGCGTTCCGTGGCCCGTGCCCACGGCCGTGATCTCGCGGCCCGACTCCGCGCGGATCTACGGCATCTGGCACCCGACCTGCTGCGCTGGCACATGCCGAGGATCGCCCCGGACGGACTGCTGCGCCCGGCGCTGACGATCGCCCTGGCCCGCTACGAGGTCCCGGGCCGCCCCCGCCCCCTGCATCTCGTGGTCCGGACCCCGCCCGCCTGGGCGGACGCCGGTCAGCGGATCAGCCTCGGCCTGTGGGACGGTTCCCGGCCGGACCCCGCCGCCTGCCGTCATCCGCATCCCCACCCCAGTCCGCGGTTCCGTCTGGACCTGCATCGCCATCTCTGGGATGCGCGCAGGGCGGGCGAGTTGCGGGCACGCTGCGGGACGGATCGGCACCATGACGGGCGGCCGTGTCCGGATGCTCTGCGGGCGGTGGCGCTCGAGCACCCGTGCGCCGTCGACCGGTGGGGGGCGGAAGCGGGGGCGCTGCTCCTGGCCGACGGGCGGGGCGGGGACGCGGGGGCGGGGGCCGTCGTGGTGCGGATCGCGCGTCGGTGCCGGCTGGTGCTGCGCGTTGTCGCGGACGCGGGTGGTGCCGGGTTTTCCGGTTGGCGTGTCGCGGAGGTGGCCCAAGGCGGTGGTTCGGGGCTGCCGGTCCTGCCCGACGCCGCGACCTGGGTGCTGCCCGACCTCGAACTGGTCCGAGCCGGTGCGATCGACGCCGGTCGGCTGCATCCGCTCGTCGCCCGGGCGCTCGTACCGGAGCGGGCACCCGTCACCCCGGCCGCTCCCGAGGAGTGGACGGGCCGGGCGCATGTCGTGGAGTGCCGGGGAGCCCGGCACCGTATCGGCCTCGTCGACGGCGTGCTGGCGCCGCTGGACCACGACCCGGCCGAGATCCGCCGCGAGGAGCTGCTGGCCGCGCTGACCGGCACGCCCCTGCCCTGCCTCCAGGCCATCGACCGGGCCCACCGCCGCCCCGACTGTCTCGCCGGCGTCCGCGAACGCCTCGACCACGGCGACACCGCCGGCGCGCTGGCCGTCGTGGAGGGCCTGTTGGGCCCGGACGCGGTGCTGCGCGAGGGCGCGCTGCGGGACGCGCTGGAGGACGCGGCGCGGCGGCGGATCACGTACGGCCTCTACCGGGCGGGGCTCATCGGCCCGCCACCCGGACGGGTGCGCCCGCGTGTGCCCCGCCCGGGCACCTATCGCTCGCACCCACGCGACTGCCTGTTCCGCTGACGGGACACCGTCCCGGGATTCGCCGAAGCCTCCCACGATGCCGACCCGACTTGAAAAGGTGATCATCCATGCCGTCTTCCGCCACCGCCCAACTCGACGTCGCCGATGAGCTGTTGACGCTCCTGCGCGCGAACACCACCGAACCCCGGCCCGACATGCAGCTGGAGGCCCTGACCCTGGCCGTCGCCGCCGATCTGCCGGTCCTGCTGTGGGGTGAGCCGGGGATCGGCAAGACCGCCGCCCTGACCCAGCTCGCCGCCGCCCTGGACCTCCCGCTCACCACGGTGATCGCCAGCGTGCACGAGCCCTCCGACTTCTCCGGACTGCCCATCGTCGGCGACGATCCCGCCGAGCAGGGCGTGCCGATGGCCCCGCCGGACTGGGCCGTGCGGCTGGTACGGGCCGGGCGCGGACTGCTGTTCCTGGACGAGCTGTCCACCGCGCCGCCCGCCGTGCAGGCCGCGCTGCTCCGGCTGGTGCTGGAGCGGCGCATCGGGGCCCTCCAACTGCCGCCCGGCGTACGGATCGTGGCCGCCGCCAACCCGCGTTCCTCGGCCGCCGACGGCTGGGAGCTGAGCCCGCCGCTGGCCAACCGGTTCGTGCATCTGCAGTGGACCCACGACCACGAGGTCGTCGTCCGCGGCCTGGGCGGCACCTGGCCCGTGGCGACGCTCCCGCGGCTCGATCCCGGACTGCTGGCCGACGCCGTGGACTTCGCCCGGCGCGCGGTGTGCGGGCTGCTGGCCGCGCGGCCCAAGCTGGTGCACCAGTTGCCGGGCAGCGAGACCCGGCGGGGCGGTGCCTGGCCGTCGCCGCGCAGCTGGGAGATGACGCTGCGGCTGATCGCGTTCGCGACCGCCGCCGATTCCTCGCGGGACGTGCTGTCCCTCCTGGTCCGCGGAACCGTGGGTGACGGGCCGGGGCTGGAGCTGCTGGCGAGCGTGGACCGGATGGACCTTCCCGATCCGGAGACGCTGCTCGCGGATCCGGCGGGGGCCGTCCTGCCCGAGCGGGGCGATCTGCGTCAGGCCGCACTGGACGGTGTGGTGGCCGCGGTGCGCGCCCGGCCGGACCGGTCCCGCTGGGACGCCGCGTGGGCGCTGCTCGTGCGGGCCGTGGAGACCGGCGCGCCCGACCTGGTCGTCGTCCCCGCGACCACGCTCGCCTCGCTGCGGCAGCAGGACTGGGAAGTGCCCGAGTCGATCGAGCAGTTGGCCGGGGTGGTGACCCTCTCCCGGCGGGCTGACCAGGCGGCGGCGCGCACGGTGGCGGCGAAGCCGGTACGGCGATGACCACCGAGGCGCCGGGGGCGCTGGATGTCGACAAGCTCTACGCGGCCCGGCTGCAGGCCGCCCGCGCCCGCCCCTATCTGGCGACGGCCCTGTTCGCGCTGCACACCGTGGAGTCACGGCAGGTGCCGACGATGTCCGTGGACCGGTACTGGCGGTGCTACGTCTCACCGGGGTTCGTGGACCGGATGCCGGTGGAGGAGCTGGCCGGGGTGTGGGTGCACGAGGTGTCGCATCTGCTGCGCGACCATCACGGGCGCAGCGACCGGGTCGCGAAGGAGCTCGGGCTGTCCGGGCCGGGCGAGCGGCTGCGCATGAACATCGCCGCGGACTTCGAGATCAACGACGACATCTACGGCGACGGGCTGGGCCGGCCCCGGGGCGCCGCTCACCCGGGGCTGTTGCAGCTGCCCGAGGGACAGCTCATGGAGGACTACCTGCGCCAGTTCCGGCTCGGTCCGCGGCTGCAGGAGATGGCCTGGCTGGACTGCGGCAGCGGCGCCGACGGGCGGGAGCGGGAGTGGGAGCTGGGCCCCGACGGGGCGCACGCGCTGAGCCGGCAGGAACAGGACGGGGTGCGCTACCGGGTGGCCCAGGGGATCAAGGGCCGCCCGGGCAACACGCCTGACGGCTGGCGGCGGTGGGCCGAGGAGGCGTTCCATCCGCCGCAGCCGTGGCGGGAGTTGCTGGGTGCCGCGGTGCGGTCGGCGGCGTCCGGGGGCGGTACGGGCGAGGACTACTCCTACGGCCGGCCCGCGCGGCGCTCGGCCGGGCTGCCCGGGGTGGTCCTGCCCAGTCTGCGGCGCCGGCCGCCCCGGGTGTCGGTGATCATCGACACGTCCGGTTCGGTCAGTGACGCCGAACTCGGCAGCGCCCTGCTGGAGGTGGCCGCGATCTCCCGTGCCGTGGGCGGCCGGCGCGACCTGGTCACGGTGGTGCCGTGCGACGCGGCGGCCCGGATCGCGCACCCCCTGTGCCGCGGCGAGGGAATCCCGCTGCTCGGCGGCGGGGGCACGGATCTGCGCACCGGCTTCGCCACGGCGCTGCGGACGCGTCCGCGCCCCGATGTCGTCGTGGCCCTGACCGACGGGCAGACACCGTGGCCCGAGGCCCGCCCGGCCTGCCGGACCGTGGTGGGACTGTTCTCCCGGTCGGGCGGTTCGTGGGACGAGGAGGACCCGGACTACGTACCTCTCGCACCGCCCGCCTGGGCCCGGGTGGTGGAGATCGGGCCCTGAGCGCGAGGGGTCACTCCCAGACGACGACGTTGCGGCGCACCGGGACGGTCGGGGTGCCGGTGGCGAAGAGTTCGGGTGAATGCGCGCGGATGCGCTCGATGTCGTTGAAGACGGCCCGGAGATGGGCGCGCAGGGCGATGCGGGCGACGGCGATGTCACCGCCGACGACGGCTGCGAAGATCTCGTGGTGCTGGTCCGCGAAGACGGCCGGTGACTCGTTCTCGTGCAGGCCGAGCCGTCGGGCCCGGTCGAGGTGGCCCTTGGCGGCGGCGACCGTGGTCCACACGTTGCCGTGCCCGCTCAGCCGCATCAGGCCCTGGTGGAAGGCCTCGTCCAGGGCGAAGAACTCCTCGAGGTCCAGGCCCGTGCCGCGCTGCCGCCGGAGGTTGTCCCGCAGCTCCTCGACGATCCCGGCGTCGAGCCGCTCGGGCAGGTCCTCCAGGGAGGCGAGTTCCACGGCCTCCCGCAGGAACTGTGCGTCGGCGACCTGCGCCGGGTCCACCCGGGACACGAACGACCCGATCTTCGGGAAGACCTGCACCAGCCCCTCCTGGGCCAGCAGGATCAGGCTCTCCCGCACCGGGGTGCGGCTGACGCCGAGGGACGCGGCGAGCTCGTTCTCCGAGAGGGCGGCGCCCGGGGCGAGTTCCAGGGTCAGGACCATCTGACGCAGCCTGAGATAGATGTCGCGCCGACTCGTCCGCCGCCCGTTCGATTGAGCCATGTGCCCATCCTACGTAGCGCTCCGGACCCTGAAGCGCTACGGAGAGGCTATTGCCCGCCTGCGCGACAGGTGCTTGCATACAAGTACTGTACGACAGGACGGGAGCCGCAAGTGAGTACGATCGAGCGGGCCGAAGTGCTCGTCGCGTCCCCCGGGCGCACCTTCGTCACGTTGCGCGTCACCACCAGCGACGGGGTGACCGGACTCGGCGACGCGACCCTCAACGGGCGCGAGCTGGCCGTCGCGAGCTATCTGAGCGACCACGTGGTCCCGCTGCTGATCGGCCGGGACCCGGCCCGCATCGAGGACATGTGGCAGTACCTCTACAAGGGCGCCTACTGGCGGCGCGGCCCGGTGACCATGACCGCGATCTCCGCCGTGGACACCGCCCTGTGGGACATCAAGGGCAAGGTGGCCGGGCTGCCCGTCTACCAGCTGCTCGGCGGCCGCTCCCGCGACGGCGTCCTCGTCTACTCCCACGCCAGCGGCACCGACGTGCCCTCCCTGCTGGACGACGTCCAGCGCTATCTGGAGCTCGGCTACCGGGCCGTCCGCGCACAGGCCGCCGTGCCCGGGGTCGGGGGGACGTACGGCGTGCGCAAGGGCGCCGTGTACGAGCCCGCCGCCACCGACCTGCCCGATGAGCAGCCCTGGGACACCGAGGCCTACCTCGGTTTCGCGCCCTCCTATCTGGAGGCCGTGCGCGAGCGGTTCGGCTTCGGCTTCCACCTCCTGCACGACGTGCACCACCGGCTGACCCCGATCGAGGCGGCACGCTTCGGCAGGAGTGTCGAGGCGTGCCGGCTGTTCTGGATGGAGGACCCGACCCCGGCCGAGAACCAGGAGTCCTTCCGCCTCATCCGCGAGCACACCACCACACCGATCGCGGTCGGCGAGGTGATGAACTCGATCTGGGACGTCCAGCACCTCATCACCCGGCAGCTCATCGACTACGTCCGCACGACCGTCGTGCACGCGGGCGGCATCACCCACCTGCGCCGCATCTTCGACCTCGCCGCCCTCCACCAGGTGCGCACCGGCTCCCACGGGGCGACCGACCTCTCCCCGGTCAGCATGGCCGCCGCGGTCCATCTGGACCTCGCCGTACCGAACTTCGGCATCCAGGAGTACATGGGTCACCCCACCGAGACCGCCGAGGTGTTCCACACGGGCGTCACCTTCGCCGACGGCATGCTGCACCCCTCCGAGGAGCCGGGGCTCGGCGTCGAGTACGACGACAAGGCCGCCGGACGCTTCCCCTACCAGCGGCGCTATCTCCCGGTCGCGCGCCGCCTCGACGGCTCGGTGCACGACTGGTGAGCGCGCCACTGAACCGTACGACGGTCTCCCGCCTCCCCGCCGAGCTGCGCCCCGCGGTCGACCCGGCCCACCTGCGTACCCGCCTCGTCCACTTCGGCCTCGGCGCCTTCCACCGCGCACACCAGGCCGTCTACACCGAGCACGCCGGCGAACCCTGGGGCATCACCGCCGTGGCACCCCACTCGACGGACGTGGTGGCCGCCCTGCGGGAGCAGGACTGCCTGTACTCCCTCACCGAACGGCGGCCGGAGGGCAACCGCACGCGGATCGTCGGCTCGATCGTCGGCGCACTGGCCATGGGCCAGGACGCCAAGGCCGTGGACGCCCTGCTCACCGACCCCGAGGTGACGGTCGTGACGCTGACGGTGACCGAGAAGGGCTATCACCGCTCGCCGCTGACCGGCGGACTGGACACGGACGCCGTCGCCGTCGCCGCCGACCTCGCGGCGGACCCCGCGGGGCCGCTCACCACGGTGGTGGGACGGCTGGCCGCCGGACTGGCGGCCCGGATGCGGGCAGGCGCCCCGCCGATCAGTGTCGTGTCCTGCGACAACACGGCGGACAACGGGGCCGTGTCGGCGCGGGTCGTGCACGACTTCGTGCGGGCGTCGAGCTGGCCCGACCGCGCGGCGGTCCTGGACCGGATGGCCGAGGCCGTCGCCTTCCCCGCGACGGTCGTGGACCGGATCGTGCCCGCGACCGGGGAGGCCGATCTGGCGGCGGCGAGGGAAGCGCTCGGGATGCCCGACGCCCTGGCCGTCACCGCCGAGCCGTACCGGCAGTGGGTCCTGGAGGACTCCTTCGGCGCGCCCCGGCCGCCCTGGGAACGGGACGGAGCCCTGTTCGTCCCGGACGTGACGCCGTATCAACTCACCAAACTGCGCATGCTGAACGGCTCCCACTCGGCTCTCGCCTACCTGGGTGCCGCCGCTGGGCTGACCACCGTCGCCGAGACCATGGCGACCGACTGGGGCGAGCGTCTGGTGCGTGCCCTGTGCGCCGAGGTCGCCCCGACGCTCCCCGCCGGCGGTCCGGATCCGCTCGCCTATGCCGACGATCTCGTCCTGCGGTTCCGCAACCCCGCCATGCGGCACCTGCTGCGGCAGATCGCCACCGACGGCCCGCTGAAGGTCAGGGAGCGCTGGCTGCCCGCACTGCGCGAGCTGCGCGCCCGCGGCGCCCGGACACCGGTCCTCGAACTCGCCCTCGCCGCCTGGGCGTTGAGTGCCGCTCCGGAACCGGTACCGGCCCTGCTGCGGGCCGCCGGAGCCGCGGACCTGGCGGACGACGACACCCTCACCACCGCGGTCACCGACCGGCTCCCCGCCCTGCATGCCGGCCGCGTCGAGCTCTGATCCCCGCTCCACCCCGGTCCCCGAACAACGGAGTTCACTCATCACCTCGCCAGCGCACTGCTCGGGCCGAGACCCGCGGACGCGACCTGGTCCGCCTGGAGGACGCCGTATGAACACCCCGGTCGCAGCGGATCGGATGCTGGCCGTAGTCGTGCACGGTCCCGGTGATCTGCGCATCGACGAACGGGAACGGCCCGTGCCCGGTCCGGGCGAGGTGCTGCTGGCGCTGGAGTGGGGCGGGATCTGCGGCTCCGACATCGCCTACTGGAAGACGGGGCGGTCCGGCACCGCCGTGCTCACCCACCCCCTGGTCCTGGGCCATGAGCTCGCGGGACGAATCGCCGAACTCGGTCCAGGGGTCGTGGAGTTCACCGAGGGACAGCCGGTCACCGTGCACCCCGCCCAACTCGTCGGCGACGGCGCACTTCCCGAGCGCATCGCCGGCCGCACCAACCTCCATCCCCGCGTCCGCTACTTCGGCTCGGCCGCCTTCGACCCGCACACCGACGGCGGGTTCAGCGAGTACCGGACGGTCCCGGCCGCCCAGATCCGTCAGCTCCCGGACGGCGTGGGCACCCAACAGGGGGCGCTGGCCGAGCCGTTGGCCGTCGCCCTGCACGCCGTCGGCCGCGTCCCCGACCTGCGGGGACGTACCGTGCTGGTCAACGGCTGCGGTCCGATCGGCTCCCTGGTCGTCGCCGCCGCCCGGCATCGCGGGGCGGGCGCGGTCGTCGCCGCCGACCTGGCGCCCTCCTCCCTCGCGGTCGCCCGGGCCATGGGCGCCGACGACACTCGGGACGTGTCCGCCGGGCAGGCGCTGCCCGAGGACGTGGACGTCGTCTTCGAGGCGTCCGGCGCCCCGGCCGCGCTCGGACCCGTGCTGCGGGCCACGGCACGCGGCGGCACCCTCGTCCAGGTCGGCAACCTGCCGGGCACGGCCGCACCCGCCGCCCTCGGTGATCTGGTCACCCGGGAGATCACCTGGGTCGGCTCGTACCGTTTCGTGGAGGAGATCGACGACGCGCTGCGCGCCCTGCGGGACGGCCTGGACCTGACGCCGCTGATCACCCACCGCTTCCCGCTGGAGCGGGCCGCCGAAGCACTCGCCGTGGCCGCCGACCCGGCGAGCGGCAGCAGCAAGGTCATGCTCCGGCTCGCGGCCGGGGCATAGCGCCCACGCGTCCTCCGGACCACCCGTGCCCTCAAAGTCCCCGACTGAGGCTTGCGGGTCAGTGGGCGTCGCAGCAGGCGTCCCTGCGCATCAGCCTTCCCATCGCGAGCCAGTCCTCCCCGACTTCGGCCGTGCTCCGGGCGGCCGGCTCGAAGGCGGCGGTCAACTCCGCGGTGGTGTAGGGCGCTCCGCCCCTCAGTACCGCGACGGTACGCACGAGGGTGTCGAAGTCCGTGAACGGGTCGCCGTCGACGACGGTCAGGTCCGCCAGCCTGCCCTCCTCCACGGTGCCGAGGTCCCGGTCGAGGCCGAAGAGCCGGGCGGGCAGGACGGTCGCCGTGCGCAGGGCCTGGGCCGGGGAGAGACCGCCGCGGTGCAGGGCGCGCAGGCCGAGGTGGAGGGAGAGGCCGACGGGGACGAGCGGCTGGTCCGTGCCGAGCGCGACGAGTCCGCCGGCGGCCAGGATCCGCCGGTAGACGTCGGTCTCCGTGCGCAGGGTGGCGAGTTGGGCCTCGGTGGGCGCGACCCCGGCCGACTGCTTGACGGTGGCCGAGTCCCACGGCGGCATCACCACCGTGACCCGGGGGTCGTCGGCGAGGGCGGGGTCCGCGCCGAGCAGGGGGACGGCGGTGAAGGGGGTGGCGATCATCGAGAAGCGCACCCCGCGCGCGGTGTAGATCTCCACGACGTCCTGGTGGGCTCGGCCCGTCGCGGTGACGGCATGCCCGAACTCGGCGCGCTGGGTGGCCTGCAGATGGGTCGTCAGGTCCTGGCCGACCTCGACGCCGGGCGACAGCAGATGACTTCCCGCACGGACACCGAGCCGCTCGTGGGCGAAACGGGCCGCTTCCGCCATCACCCAGGCCGGCGCCCGCACATACGTCTTCACGAAGTCCCAGTCCAGCGCCTCGCCCCGCTCCAGGGAGCGCAGCAGTCCGTCCCTGGTCCGGTGGGCGCGGCCCATGCTGTAGGCGACACGCGCGCCGTCGAGGAGTTCGCCGGTGGTCAGCAGCCGGGGTCCGGCGAGCTGTCCGGTGGCCACCGCCTCGCGCAGCCGGGCCTGTTCGTAGGCGAAGCCGCCCAGCGAGACGGCCGTGGTGATGCCGTAGGTGAGCTGGCCGACGGTCTGGCGGCCGCCGTAAGTGCTCTGCCAGGGGTGGGTGTGGGTGTCCCACAGGCCGGGAATGACGGTGCGTCCGGAGGCGTCGAACCGGCGGAGCGCCGCCCGCCGTCCTGACCGGTGCGGCTCGACCGCGGCGATACGTCCGCCGCTCACCACGATGTCCACGTCCTCGCGGGTCGTCTCGCCGGTGCCGTCCCACAGACGCCCGGCATGCACCACGAGGTCCGCGGGGGTGGGTCTGGGCGCGTCGAGGGGGATGCGGACGGTGCGGGCGGGGCCGCCGTCGACACCGATGAGGCGAAGGCGGCCGGAGGAGAGGTGGAGCAGGGTGGTGGAGTCGGCGGACCAGGAGGGGTGGTCGGCCGGTTCGGTGGTGAGGGTGCGGAGTTCTCCGTTCGGGGTGCCGTCGGGGTCGACCGGCAGCAGACACAGCGCGGACTCCACGATCACCGCCATCCAGCGCCCGTCGGGCGACCAGACCGGTCCGGAGTCGTAGCGGTCGGAGACGGAGGTGTGGGGCGCCACCGCGTGCAAACGGTCCGCACCGTCCGTGGTGTCGACGATCCGGAGGAGGTTGTAGCCCTCCCGGAAGCGGGAGTTGAGCCGGTTGCGGTCGCACAGGGCGAGGTGGCGGCCGTCCGGGGACCAGCTGGGGCGGCCGGGCAGTCCACCGGCGCCCAGCGGCGCGGCCAGGACGCGTTCCTCGCCGGAGGCCAGGTCGCGGACGAGGAGCCGGCCGGTCATGTCGAGGCAGGCGAGCCGCCGCCCGTCGGGCGACAGCGCCGGATGCACCCGGCCCCCGGTCGCGAGGGCGGTTTCCTCGCCGGTGGCCGGATCGTGGCGGTAGACGCCGAGCAGCCCGTCGCGGTCGTCGGCGTACACGAGCGACCGCCCGTCCGCCGCCCACGAAGGGGCCAGCAGATAGCGCGTGGAGGCGGCCGTGTGCAGCCGCCGCGGCGGACGCCCGCCCGAACTCGCCGCCAGCCAGAGCGAGTTGAGGGCGGCGAAGGCGATCTGCCGGCCGTCGGGTGAGAGCGCCGGCAGATGAATGCCCCGCACGGGACGGGCCCGCCCCTCCCCCAGGTCGTACTCCTTGGTCCGGTACCGCGGCCGCCGCACCGGCAGGGTGCCCTCGAAGGGCAGGCTCTCCGGGTGCGCCGGACTGTCCGGTCGCACGAGGGTGAAGGCGCCGTCGACGGTGAGGAGCAGCTCGCCCCGGGGCGTCCAGCGCGGGGGCACCGGCGCGAGGTCGCCGCTGAGCGCGACCGGGTGGCCGTCGACGACGAGGGTGCAGGAGGCGTTCGGGGCGGCGGTCGTACGCAGGTGGGCGAGGCGGCCGTCCCGGGCCACGGCGGGGGTCATGACCTGGGCGGCCGCGGGCTCGGTGTACCGGACGGCGACCGCGTCCTGGCCGTCGGCCCGGACGGCGGCGATCGTCCGGGCCTCCACGGTGAGCCCGAGGGAGGTGGTGACGGTCTTCGCGCGGACGAACAGGATGTGGGTGCCGTCCGGTGTCCAGGTGGGGTCGAAGTCCTCCCACGCTCCGTCCTGGAGGGGGCCGTCCTGGCCGGTCAGGCCGGTGACGCGGGTGATGCGGCCGGTGCGCAGGTCGAGGACGTGGATGCGGTACGGGCTGCCGGCGACCGGGTCACCGCCGCGTTCGGAGGAGAAGGCGAGCCGGGTACCGTCGGGCGACCAGGCCGGGCCGCGGTCGTCCCAGGGCCCTTCGGTGCGCCGCCGCAGGTCGGAGCCGTCGGGGCGGACGGTCCAGAGGTGGAATCCGCCGTCCCGGTAGGCGCAGAAGGCGACGAGCTCGCCGTCCGGTGCGTGGCTGGGCCGGTTGGGCTCCAGGTCGGGCGGGGTCAGGGCACGGGCCGTACCGCCGGTGCGGGGCAGGGACCACAGGGTGCCCTGCACCTCGGCGACCAGTTGGTCACCGGAGAGGGTCGCCGAGCCGTTGGTGACCCGGGTGAAGGTCAGGGAGGGGGCGCCGGTGCGCTGTCGTGCCACCGCCGCGGGGGCCACGCCCACGAGGGGCACGGCGCCTGCGGCGGCGAGGAGTTGACGGCGGGTCGGACGGAAGGTGGGGCTCCAGTCACGGTCCATGACAGAACACCCTGGCGTAACCGTCACCTCGGGCGCAACAAACGGTACGAGGTCGACCGCGGAGGGTGACGGTGATCGCGCCACTGATCCACGGCCGGGCGCCTCGAACGGCCGGAGACGGGGACCCGGCACCCTGTGTCCCGTCGTCGCGGCGGTACCGACCACCCCGGACAGAAAGTCACAGCCTGATCGACATCACCGGCGAATACCGCCTCTCGCTGCCGGCCTGGATCGAGGACGAGCTGGCGGACGTGCCCGCCGTCGTCCCAGGTCGGGAGGACCGCATGCGGCTCGTGCACCGGCTGGCCGACCGCACCTGGCGTGAGGGCGACGGCGGCCCGTTCGCGGCGCTCGTGGCCGAGGAGGACACCGGCCGGATCGTGTCGGTCGGCGTGAACGTCGTCCTCGCCTCCGGCATCTCCAGCGCCCACGCCGAGGTCCTCGCGCTCGCGCTGGCCCAGACCGCGATCGGCGGCTGGGATCTCGGCGCCGAGGGCTTCCCGGCCCATGAGCTGGTCGTCAACTGGCGTCCGTGCGTGCAGTGTTACGGCGCGGCACTGTGGTCCGGGGTGCGCGGGCTGGTCGTGGCGGGCGCGGGGCCCGAACTCGAGCAGCTCACCACCTTCGACGAGGGCCCCCTGCCCGACGACTGGGCCGAGCAGTTCGAGGCGCGCGGGATCAAGGTCACGGGGGACGTGCTCCGCGAGGAGGCGATCTCGGTGTTCCGGGGCTACCGCGAGGCCATCGACGCCGGTGAGATCACGGTCTACAACGCCCGCGGGGGCTCCGACTGACGCCCATTTCATACGATTGCAACATCAGCCAGGATGACCTGCCTCGGCGCGACGGTTGCACCCGGCACGAGCCCGTGCAGCGAGAGGGAACCATCATGACCGTCCAAGACGTCGACCGCGTGAGCTTCGTCCAGGAGTGGGAGGAGTGGCACCGGCGGAAGGAGGCGGTGCTCTCCGCCCCGCACGGCTTCCTCGCGATCACCAGCCTCCGCTGGCTGACCGAGGAGCCCACCCGCTTCGAGGACGCGCCGGGCGCCTGGGCCGCCACGGACGACGGCGTGGTCGTCGAACTCGACGAGGGCGAGGAGGTGACGGTGGACGGACAGGTCGTGCGCGGCCGTCACGACTTCGGCGTACTCGCCGAGCGCGCGAGCGTCTACGTCGGCTGGGGCGACGCGGTGATCGAGGTCGCCAAGCGCGGCGGCCACGACATCCTGCGGCCCCGCCACCCCGAGAACGCGCTGCGTTCGGCCTTCACCTTCACGCCCGCCTACGACCCCGACCCGCGCTGGGCCCTCACCGGCCGCTTCCTGCCCTTCGACGCGCCGCGCCCGGTGACCGTGGGCGCCGCCGTCGAGGGCCTTGAGCACGTGTACGACTCCCCCGGGCAGATCGAGTTCGAGCTGGACGGCACCGCGCACCGGCTCACCGCCTTCAACGGCGGGGAGCCCGGCGCGCTGATGGTGCTGTTCACCGACGAGACCTCCGGCGTGACCACGTACGCGGCCAACCGCGCCCTGCAGATCGCCGCCCCCGACGCCGAGGGCGGGGTGACGGTCGACTTCAACCGCGCCGCCAACCTGCCCTGCGCCTACACGGACCTGGCCACCTGCCCGCTGCCGCCGGCCGAGAACCGTCTGCCGGTCGCGGTCGAGGCCGGCGACAGGATCCCGTTGGAGCGTGGCGGGCAGCCCTGACGGGACTACCGCGCGAGAAAGTCGGACAGCCCGGTCAGCAGCCGGTCGACGTCCTCCGCGCTGTTGTACGGCGCGAGTCCCACGCGCAGGCCGCCGGTGTCGCCGAGGCCCAGGCGGCGGGAGGCCTCGATGGCGTAGAAGGAGCCCGAGGGGGCGTGGACGCCGCGCTCGGCGAGGAAGGCGTAGGCGTCCACCGTGCTGTGCCGTTCGAAGGTCAGCAGCACGGTGGGGGTGCGGTCGGCGGCCCTGGAGTGCACGACGACGCCGTCGAGGGCGGCGAGGCCCTTGTCGATCTGGGTGCGCAGGACGTGTTCGTGCGCCTCCAGGGCGGTGTAGGCGGCGGCCAGGCGCTCGCGTCGGCCTCCCTCGGCAGCGGTGTCGAGGCCGGCGAGGAAGTCGACCGCCGCCCGGGTGCCCGCGAGGAACTCGTAGGGCAGGGTGCCCAGTTCGAAGCGCTCGGGGACCGCGTCGGTGGACGGAAGCAGCTTGTCCGGCCGCAGGGTCTCGAGCAACTCCGGCCGGGCGGCGAGGACTCCGTGGTGCGGGCCGAGGAACTTGTACGGCGAGCAGACGTAGAAGTCGGCGCCGAGCGACTCCAGGTCCACCAGGGAGTGGGCGGTGTGGTGGACGCCGTCGACGTAGGCCAACGCACCGGCCTCGTGCGCCAGTCGGGCGATCTCGGCGATCGCGGGGCGGGTGCCGATCAGGTTGGAGGCGGCGGTGACGGCGACCAGCCGGGTGCGCCCGGACAGCACGGCCCGGACGTCGTCGACGGTCAGCTCACCGGTGGCCGGGTCGAAGTCGGCCCAGCGCACGGTGGCG
The DNA here is from genome assembly GCF_053593695.1 of Streptomyces sp. NPDC002144. NCBI lineage: Bacteria > Bacillati > Actinomycetota > Actinomycetes > Kitasatosporales > Streptomycetaceae > Streptomyces > Streptomyces sp. NPDC002144. The sequence continues at coordinate 125,248 of NZ_JBSFDB010000016.1, read as the reverse complement.
CCGGCCTGGGCCGCGGCCTGCGTCCAGGGACGGATGTTGGCGTCGTGGTCGAGCCGGGTGACGACGACCTCGTCGCCGGGCGCCCAGGTCTTGGCGAGGGTCCGGGAGAAGTCGTACGTCAGCTGTGTGGCGCTGCGGCCGAAGACGATGCCGGACGGATGCGCTCCCAGCAGGTCGGCCAGGGCCCGGCGGGCCTCGGTGACGAGGGTCTCGGCGTTGCGCTCGCCGGGCGCGGTGTGGCCGCGGTTGGACAGGGGGTTCACGAGCGCGTCGGCGATCGCCCGGATGACCGGCTCGGGGGTCTGGGTGCCGCCGGGTCCGTCGAAGTGGGCGACACCGGCGGCCAGGGCCGGGAACTGGGAGCGGAGGGCGGTGATGTCGAACGTCACGGGGGGCTCCTGTCGGTTCCGGGTGGGTGCGTGCCGCGGTCGCCTCAGCGTGTCACGACCACAGCACGTGCAGGGTGGGCGGCTTGCGGAAGACCAGGCCGTGCGGGCTCGCGGGGCGGTCGGGGTCGAGGCGGAGGGCGGGGAGGCGTTCCAGGAGGCGCTGGAGGGCGATGCGGGTCTCCAGGCGGGCGAGGTGGGCGGCGAGGCAGTGGTGGGGTCCGTGGGCGAAGGCCAGTTGCAGGCGGGCCTCGGGGCGGCGGACGTCGAAGCGGTCGGGCTCGGGGAAGACGGCCGGGTCGCGGTTGGCGCCGGCCAGGGAGACGGTGACCAGGTCGCCGCGGCGGATGGTGGCCGGGCCGAGGACGGTGTCGCGGGTGGCGTAGCGGTCCACGACCGCCGCGCCGGGCTCCAGGCGCAGGGACTCCTCTATCGCGCCGTCCAGCAGGTCGAAGTCGTCCTTCACCAGGGTGAGTTGACCGGGGTCGCCGAGCAGGTGGAGCAGCGCGTTGGTGATCATCGCCTCGGTGGTCTCGATGCCGCCGAACATCAGCACGGCCGCATTGGAGGCCACCTCGGGCACCGTCAGCCGTCCGGCGGCGGCAGCGAGCAGCGAGGAGGTGTCCGGGTCGGCGACGGTGGCCTCGACGGCGCCCCGCAGCTGCGCGTAGGCCTGGGCGCCGGAGGTGCCCGGGTCCAGTCCTGCGGTGATGTCCGAGACCGCCCGCACGATGGCGTCGTACCAGGTCAGGACCGTCTCCGTGGTCGTGCCGGCCAGTCCGAGGGCCTCGGTCACTACGGTGACCGCGAGAGGTCCGGCGAAGGTGCGGCGCAGTTCGCCGGCGCCCGCGGGTGCGAGGGAGGTGATCAGCCGGTCGGTCTCCTCCTCGATGAAGGCGGCGAAGCCGTCGCGCACCGCCCGGGGGCGGAAGGGGGCGGCGAAGGGGTCGCGGTGGCGGGTGTGGTCGGCGCCGTCCAGGGAGAGCATGCTGGGGCCGACGACCTGGGCGGTGGAGAAGCGGGGGTCGTCGACGGTGAAGGTCGTGCCGTCCCGCATGACGCTCAGGGCGAGGTCGCGGCGGGTGACCAGCCAGCCGTCCAGTTCGGGCAGCCAGGACACCGGCTCGTGCGCCCGCAGCAGCGCGAGGCGCGGATGCGGATCGTCGGCGAGTTCGGCGAGCGTGGTGGAGGCGCCGAGGGGGAAGGTATCGACGGCGCTCATCGCGCGTTCCGGCCGGGCGGTGGGAAACCGATCACGGCTCAGCCTAACAACGGCGCCGAGCGGTCCCAGCGGCCAGGTCAGGAGGACACTGGGCCTTGGCGGGAGGAGCGTCATGACCACTGTGGACGTGCACCAGCATCTGTGGACCCCGTCGCTGGTGGCGGCCCTGCGCGCGCGTCGCGAGCCGCCGTACCTGGACGGCTGGACACTCCGTCTGGAGGGCGAGCCGCCCTTCGCGGTCCGGCCGGGCGACCACGACATCGCCCGGCGTGCGGAGCTGGCCGCCGCCGACGGCCTCGGCCGGGCGCTGGTCTCCCTGTCCACGCCGATCGGTGTGGAGTGGCTGCCGGCGGCCGCGGCACGGCCCCTGCTCGACGCCTATCACGAGGGCGCGGCCGCGCTGCCCGAGCCGTTCGGCGCGTGGGCCGCGGCCTGCGTACGGGACGTCGACGCGGCCGCCACCGCCAAGGACCTCGACCAGGGCTTCGTCGGCCTCCAGCTCCCGGCCGACGCCCTCGCCGACGCGGCCGGTTACGCGCGCTGCGCCCCGCTGCTCGACCTGCTTGAGGAGCGTGACCTGCCCCTCTTCGTACATCCCGGCCCGGCACCCGGCGGATCCGCCGGTCCCGGCTGGTGGCCGGCCATGGTCCCCTACGTCCAGCAGATGCATGCCGCCTGGTTCGCCTTCCGCGCCTTCGGCCGCCCCCGCCACCCTCGCCTCCGGGTCTGCTTCGCCCTCCTCGCCGGCCTCGCCCCGCTCCACGGCGAACGCTTCGCCGCCCGCGGCGACGGAGAGACCGGGGTCGACCCGAAGGTGTTCGTCGAGACGTCCTCCTACGGCCCCCGCGCGGTCGAGTCGATCGTCCGCGCCCTGGGCGTGGACGCGGTCACCCAGGGTTCGGACCGCCCCTACGCCGAGCCCCCGCACCATCCCGGCTTCGGCCTGGGCGGAGCCGCCGCATACGCCTTCAGGGTCGACAACCCCCGACGCCTGCTCAAGGGAGGCGACTGAGCAGAGATCACCCCCGTCACAGGGCGCGCCGGGGAGCCGGGTTCACGGGCGCCAGTACAGGGCCGGGTCGGGGTGGTCGGTGAAGCCCAGGGAGCGGTAGAGGGGTTCGCCTTCCCGGGAGGCGTGCAGGTCGACGCGGGACGCTTCGCGGTCGCGGAACCAGTCCTGCAGGGCGCGCATGATCGCGCGGCTGTGGCCGCGGCGCCGGTGGGACGGGTCGGTGATCACACCGATGACGTGGCCGATGCGGCCGTTGGTCAGATGAGGTCCGGGCAGGCGTTGTTCGATCGTGCCGATGCCGCAGGCCGCGAGTCCGCCGTCGTCGCCGTCCACCACGAGGACGCGCACGGTGTCGTCGGTCAGCTGTTCCTTGAGGACCACGGCCAGGGCGTCCAGCCAACCGCCGTCCGCCGTGGCCGGGTTGAAGAAGTCTCCGCCGAGGTCCTCGAAGAGCAGGGCGCGCAGCCGCAGCAGCTCCACGAGGTCGTACTCCACGGCCTGCCGTACGGCCGATGCGTTGTCGGGGCGTTGTCCCATGCCGACCAGACTGCTGTAATGGTCTTATGCATCTCAACCCTTACGGCGAGGATGCCGTGAAGCTCGCCGCGGATCTCGCCAACCGGCGCCCCGCCGACGCCGAGGAGCTCGCGGACCGCTGCCGGGCCGCCGGTCTGGTGCTGGAGCGCCCGGTCACCCCGCACGACCTGGCCCGCGCGGAGGAGGCGCTGGACGCCTGGGAGAAGGTCGTCGACGCCGAGGACGAGAGCGAGCGCGCCGAACTGCTCAACGCCATGCTGGCGACGGCCGCCGCGTATCCGCGGCTGACCAACCACGCCGGGAGCGGCTGGCACGTGCACTATCGCGACCGCGAACTGCCCCTCGGATCACTGCTGTTGTCCCTGATCTCCGTCGGCACCGCCCTGCATCTGGCGGGCCGCGGCATGCACCGGCTGCGCCGCTGCGCCGTGACCGAGTGCGCCACGATCTTCGCCGACACCTCCCGCACCGGCCGGCAGCGCTACTGCTCCCAGCGCTGCGCCAACCGCGACGCGGTACGCCGTCACCGGGCCCGTACGACCACCTGACGCCGACGCGTTGTCACCTCAGGACGAACCTTCCCTCCCCCGGGACTCAACTCCCGCAAACAGAACAGGGATCGTCCAATCCCGCACCCATTTCACTGCCATATTCGAAAGCAACTTCGGAGGTGGCTGTGACGCGAGAGGCGACGACATCCCGAGCGAGCAGGACGGCACCGGCGACGGCGACCGCGCCGACGGCACCCACGGCGGACCGCACCGCCCGGCGCATCGCGGACCTCGAGGACCGCCGGGCCCAGGCGACGATCACCGGTGTGCCCAGAAGACGGGGCGCGCTCGGCGCGCGGGAGCGGATCGGGCGGCTGCTCGACGAGGGCTCCTTCACCGAGACCGGCCTCTTCGTCCGCGCCCGGCCCACCGGCGACGGCGCACAGCGCCCCTACGGAGACGGGGTCGTCACCGGGTGCGGAACGGTCGACGGACGGACCGTCTGCGTGTTCGCCCAGGACTCCACGGTCTTCGGCGGCAGCATGGGCGAGGCCTTCGGCGAGAAGGTCGTGGCCCTGATGGACCTCGCGCTGAAGACCGGCTGTCCGGTCGTCGGCCTCAACGACTCCGGCGGCGCCCGTATCCAGGAGGGCGTCGCCTCGCTCGCGCTCTACGCCGAGCTGGTGCGCCGCAATGTGCAGGCCTCCGGCGTGATCCCGCAGGTCTCTGTCATCCTCGGCCCGTGCGCGGGCGGCGCCGCCTACTCCCCCGCCATCACCGACTTCACCGTGATGGTGGACGGCGCCTCGCACATGTTCGTCACCGGCCCGGACGTCATCGAGGCGGTCACCGGCGAGCGCACCACCGCCGAGGAGCTGGGCGGCGCGCGGGCCAGCAACACCGTCAACGGCAACGCCCACTTCCTCGCCGCCGACGAGGAGGACGCCCTCGACACCGTGCGCGACCTGCTGTCGTACCTGCCCGCCAACAACCTCGAGCGGCCCCCGGAGTACGCGCCCGGCGCCGTCGCCGACGGCGGTCTCCTCGACGAGGTGGTCCCGGACCGCACCGGCCGGGCCTACGACATGCGCGAGATCCTGCAGGCGGTCGTCGACGACGGTGAACTCCTGTACGTCCAGGAGCTGTTCGCACCCAACATCGTCTGCGCACTGGGCCGGGTCGAGGGCGCCACCGTCGGGATCGTCGCCAACCAGCCCCTGCACTCCGCCGGTGTCCTGGACATCGACGCCTCCGAGAAGGCGGCGCGTTTCGTACGGTTCTGCGACGCGTTCGGCATCCCCCTGCTGACCTTCGCCGACGTCCCCGGCTATCTCTCCGGCGTCGGCCAGGAGCGGGCCGGCATCATCCGGCGGGGCGCCAAACTCCTGTACGCCTACGCCGAGGCGACCGTCCCGAAGGTCACCGTGGTCGTGCGCAAGGCGTACGGCGGCGGATACGCCGTGATGGGCTCCAAGCACCTCGGCGCCGACGTCAACCTCGCCTGGCCCACGGCCCGTATCGCCGTCATGGGCGCGGAGGGCGCCGTCGGCGTGCTGCACCGGCGTGAACTGGCCGCCGCCGACGACCCCGAGGCCCTGCGCGCCCGTCTCGTCGCCGCGTACGAGACCACCCACGGGACCCCCTATCCGGCCGCCGAACGCGGCTACGTCGACGCGGTGATCGCCCCGCACGAGACCCGCGCCCACATCTGCCGCGCCCTGCGCACCCTGCGCGGCAAGCGCGCCCCGATGCCCCAGCGCCGGCACGGCAACATCCCGCTCTGACCGCACTGGCAGCACCGGCAGCACTGGCAGCGCGGGGGCTCTGACAGCTCTGACCGCTCTGAATCGGCCGCGTGCCCGCGAGAACTCTCCGCGTCCTTCGCACCACCCCGCTCCGCCCCCACCGACAGCGATGTGAGGAGCCACGCCCGATGGACAGCCGCCGCCCCCCGCTCGCGCCCGCGTACCGGACTCTGCCCGAATACGTGCGGCACTGGGCCGAAACCACCCCCGACCGCAGGGCGTTCACCTTCGTCGAGCACCCCGCCCCCGGGTCGCGCGGCGTGCACCGCACTCTGACCTGGCGCCGGCTGGAAGCCCGCGTCCGGGCCCTCGCCGCCCGGCTCGCCCAGGAGGCCGGACCCGGTGAACGGGTCGCGCTGCTGTGCCCGCAGGGCACGGACTACATCACCGGGTTCCTCGCCGCGCTCACCGCCGGGCTGGTCGCCGTACCGCTGTATCCGCCGGGTCTTCCCGGGCACGGCGACCGGCTCGCGGCGGTCCTGGCCGACGCCCGGCCCGCAGCCGTGCTGACCACGAGCCGGGTCCTCGCGGAGGTGACGGACTTCTGCGAGCGCGCGGAGATGCCGGTCATCGCGGCCGACCAGGTCCCCGAGGCCACCGCCCAGGACTGGCGGGCACCGGAGCCGGACCCGGAGGCGACCGCGTACCTGCAGTACACCTCCGGCTCCACCCGCACCCCGGCCGGCGTGGAGATCACCCACGCCAACGTCGTCGCCAACGCCCACCAGGCCCTCAGTGCCTACGGCGCCGACACGCACCCGGTGACCTGCGTGGGCTGGCTGCCGCTCTACCACGACATGGGCCTCGTGCTGAGCATCGCGGCCCCCGTCGCTCGGGGCCTGCTCTCCGTCCTGATGGACCCGGCCGCCTTCCTGCACGAACCGGCGCGCTGGCTCGGGCTGTTGACCGCTCATCCGCGCGCGGTGAGCGCCGCGCCCAACTTCGCCTACGACTACTGCGCCTCCGCCGTCACCGACGCGCAGAAGGCGGACCTGCGGCTGGACGGCATCACCGCGCTGATCAACGGCAGCGAACCGGTACGGCCCGGCACCGCCGACCGCTTCCACGCGGCCTTCGCCGCCCAGGGGCTGGACGCCGGCGTCCACTGTCCGTCGTACGGGCTGGCCGAGGCGACCGTCTTCGTCAGCGCCGCCCGGCCCGGCGAGCCGCTCGCCCGGTTCGCCCTCGACCGAGACGCGCTGGCCACCGGCAAGGCGCTGCCCGCCCGGCCGGACGACCCCAGAGCCGTGTTGCTGGCCGGCTGCGGCACCCCGGCGGGGCAGCGGGTGCGGATCGTCGACCCCCTGTCGCGTGCCGCGCTGTCCCAGGGGGAGGTCGGCGAGATCTGGGTGCGGGGCCCGAACGTGGGGCGCGGTTACTGGAACAACGAGCCGCAGACCCGGCGCGTCTTCGGTGTCGCCCTCGCCGGGGACACACCGGGCGGCTGGCTGCGCACCGGCGACCTGGGGACCGTGCTGGACGGCCAGTTGATCGTCACGGGGCGGCTGAAGGACCTGATCGTCGTCGACGGCCGCAACCACTACCCGCAGGACGTGGAGGCCACCGTCCAGGACACGCATCCGGCGGTGCGGCGCGACCGGCTCGCCGCCTTCGGCGTGCCCGGCGGGGCGGGTGAGCGGGTGGTCGTCGTCGCCGAGCACGCCCGGACCACGAGCCTCGCCGACATCGATCTGCCGGACCTGGTGCGGGCCGTGCGTTCGGCGGTCTCCTCCCGTCACGGGCTGCGGCTGGCGGACGTCGTGCTGGTCGCGCCGGGCACGGTGCCCCGGACGTCCAGCGGCAAGGTGTCGCGGGCGCTGACCCGGACCCGGTATCTGGAGGGCGCCTACGCGGCCGGGACCGCTCGGTGAGCGCCGCCGACGCGGGCGCGCTGCGCCGCCTGATCGCGGAACGGGTGGCCGCCTGGACCGGCGGCGCCGTCGCCGACGTCCCGATGGACCGGCCGCTGGCCGACCTCGGCATGGGCTCCCGGGACGCCGTGGTGCTGGCCGGGGAGCTGTCCCGGCTGCTGGGCCGTGAACTGCCGCCGACCCTGCTGTGGGAGGCGCCGACCGGGGACGCTCTGGTGGCCCACCTGTGCCGAACCGCCCCACAGGAGACGCCGGTCGTGGTCCCCTCCCCGGCGCCGGACGAACCGGTCGCGGTCATCGGGGTCGGCTGCCGGCTGCCCGGCGGAGTGCGCGGCCCGGCCCACTACTGGCGACTGCTGTGCGACGGCGTGGACGCCATCGGCCGCGTCCCCGAGGACCGCTGGCGGGACTTCACGGCCTTCCCGCCCGCCGACGCGCCCGCGTACGGCGGCTACCTCGACGACATCGCCGGGTTCGACGCCGACTTCTTCCGGATCACACCGCGCGAGGCCGCGGTGATGGACCCCCAGCAGCGGATCCTGCTGGAGGTCGTGCACGAGACCCTCGACCACGCCGCCGTCCCCGCGTCCTCCCTGGCCGGCACGGCCACGGGCGTCTTCGTCGGCGTCTCGGTCCCCGAGTACGGCGGGCTCACGGGCGCCGACCCGGCCACCGTCGATCCCTGGGCCCCGGCGGGCGCGGCCCTGAGCGTGACGGCGGGACGACTGGCGTACGTCCTGGACACCCGCGGTCCCACCATGGCGGTGGACACGGCCTGTTCGTCCTCCCTGGTCGCCCTGCACCACGCCTGTGTCAGCCTGCGCACCGGTGAGTGCGACACGGCGATCGCCGCCGGGGTCAACGTGCTGCTGTCACCTGTCGTCGGCGTCGCGTTCGAGCGGGCGGGCGCGCTGGCGCCGGACGGCCGCTGCAAGCCGTTCTCCCCGTCGGCCGACGGCATCGGGCGTGGCGAGGGCTGCGCGGCCGTCCTCTTGAAGCGGCTGTCCGACGCCGAACGGGACGGCGACCGCGTCCTGGCCGTCGTCCGGGCCACGGCCGTGAACTCCGACGGCCGATCCAACGGGCTGCTGGCACCCAACCCGGCGGCTCAGCAAGCCCTGTTGGCGACGGCGTATGGGCGAGCCGACCTGGTACCGGCCCGGATCGACTACGTCGAGGCGCACGGCACCGGCACTCCGCTCGGCGACCCGATCGAGGCGGGGGCGCTGGGCGCCGTGCTGGGCGCGGACCGGGATCCCGACCAGCCGTTGCTGCTCGGTTCGGTCAAGGGCAACCTCGGTCATCTGGAGTCCGCGGCGGGCATCGCGGGAGTGGTGAAGACGGTCCTCGCCCTGTACCACGACAGCATCCCGCCCTCGCTGCACTGCTCGGACGGCAGCGCGCTCACGGACCCCCGGCTGCGCGTGGTGACCGAGCCCGAGCCGTGGCCGCGCTACGGCGGCACCGCGACGGCAGGGGTCTCCGGTTTCGGCTTCGGGGGCACCAACGCCCACGCGGTGCTGGAGGAGTGGCCGGTCGACTACCTTCCGGCCCAGGAGTCCGCCGCCCATCTGTACCTGCTGTCCGACGTCGACACCGAGCGGGTCCGCGACACGGCGGGCCGGCTCGTCGCGTGGCTCCGTGCGCCGCAGGGCGGCAGAGCGCGCCCGGCCGATGTGGCGCGCACCCTCGCGGGACGGGCCGGGCGCGGTCCCGTGCGGGCCGCCGTCGCCGCACACGGCCGGGACGAACTGGCGGACGCGCTGGGCGCGTTGGCCCAAGGGCAGGGGCATGAGCGGCTGATCACCGGTGACCGCGACCGCGTCGGGCGGGGTCCGGTGTGGGTGTTCTCCGGGTACGGCAGTCAGTGGGCCGGCATGGGGCGCCGGCTGCTGGGCGAGGAACCGGCCTTCGCGGCGGCCGTCGAGAAGATCGACGCGCAGTCGGCCGGCGAGTTCGGGTTCTCCCTCCGCGACCAGTTGATCTCCGGGGACGGTCTCGACCGCCTGGAGGTCGCCCAACCGACCTTGTTCGGGATCCAGTTGGCCCTCGCCGAACTGTGGCGTTCCCACGGTGTGGAACCGGTCGCGGTCATCGGCCATTCCATGGGCGAGGTGGCCGCCGCGGTCTGCGCCGGCGCGCTGGATGTGCCGGACGCGGCCCGGGTGATCGCCGTACGGGCGCGGCTCCTGAGCGGGCTCGAGGGCGGTGCGATGGCCGTCGTCGATCTCGGCGACGACGAACTCGCCCTGCTGGAGCGGGACTTCCCCGGCGTAGAGGTCGCCGTCCACTCATCGCCCCGGCAGAAGGTGGTCACCGGTGAGGAGCCCGCCGTCGCCCGGCTGGTGGGACGGCTGGAGAAGCAGGGGCGGGCCGCCCGCTCCATGCGGGTGGCCGGCGCCGGGCACTCACCCCAGGTCGACCCACTGCTGCCGGACCTGTCCGACGCCCTGTCCGACGTGCGCGGCCGGCCTCCCCGCATCCCGGTGTACTCCACCGTCCTCGAGGACCCGCGGGGCGACTGCGCCTTCGACGCGGCACACTGGGCCGCCAACCTGCGTCGGCCTGTGCGTCTGGACCGGGCGCTCGCGGCCGCCGCGGCCGACGGCCACGGTATGTTCGTCGAGGTCTCACCGCACCCGGTGCTGGCGCGGTCCGTCACGGACAATGTGCCGGACGCCCTCGCCGTCGGCACCCTGCGGCGCGACGCGGACGGATCCGCCGCGTTCCTGCGGGAGTTGGGCGCGCTGTACGCCGCGGGACTGCCCCTGCCGCCGCCGCCCGGCCGGGTCGTCGACCTGCCCGCGCCGCGCTGGCGGCACATACGGTACTGGTGGACGGACGGCCGGACAGCCGCTACGGCACCGGCGAGCGACCGATGGGCCGAGCCTTCCGTACCTCACGGGGACGCGTCCTCCTCCGTCGCCGCGCGACTGGGCCGGCACATCGCCGCCGTCACCGGTCATCCGGCAGCCCGCATCACCCCGGCCACGGCTCTGGCCGACCTCGGCCTGGACTCCCTGATGGCCGTCCGCATCCGCACCGCGCTGGAGCGGGAGTTCCGGGTCGAACTCCCGCTGCGTGACCTGCTGGGAGCCGTCACGGTCGCGGACGTGGCCGACCGCGTCCGGCAGTCCGTGCCGGACGTATCCCCCCTGTTCCTGTTCCCCGCGGCCGGCGCCCCCACCGGCGTCTACCGGGCACTCGCCGAACGGCTCGGGGACGACCGCCCGGTGCACGTGCTGGAGCGGATCGAGGACGCCCGTTCCGTCCGGGAGAAGGCCCGCCGTTATGCCGAGACGATCACCGCCGAGCACCCGAGCGGCCCCTGTGTGCTGGCCGGTTGGTCCTTCGGCGGGTTCCTCGCCCAGGAGACGGCACGCCAACTCACCGCCGAAGGACGGAAGGTGGAACTCGTCGCTCTCATCGACTCCGTACGGCCGCTCCCCCGCCCCGGTGTCACCCCGGCCGACCGGATCCGCGCGCACCTCACCGGGTTCGCCCGGCACGTCGCCGACACCTACGGAGTCCGGCTCCCGCTGCCGTACGACGAGTTGGTGGCGATGGAGGACGACGGCGAGCGCATCGACACGGTGCTGCGGGTGCTGCGGGAGGCCGCCGAGGTGCCGGCCGCCGCGCTGGAGCACCAGCGCGCCTCCTATCTCGATCTGAGGGTCGGCGAGGCCCACCGCCCCGGTCCCTACGACGGGCCGGTGGTGCTGTACCGGGCCACCGAGCCCGCCCCGCACACCGTGCGCGACCCCGCCTACGAACGGGACGACGCCGCCCTCGGCTGGGACGCGGTGTGCCCCGACCTGACGGTGGTCGAGATCCCGGGACACCATCTGTCGCTGCTCGACCCGCCGCACGTCGACGAGATCGCCGCACATCTGCGGCAGGTCCTCGCGAGACCCGCCCAACCGGACTGAGGAGCCGCCATGCCGCACCACCCCGCCGGAATGTCCCGCCGTGCCGTCACCAGGGCAGCGGCCGTCACGGGACTGGCCGCCCTGTTCGGCGTCACGGCCACCACCGGACGTGCCCGGGCCGCGACCCAGGTGGGGCCGCGCACCTTCGACGTGTCCGTCTCCTCCGCCGCGCTCGGCCGCAGCGCGCCGGTCCGGCTGATCCTGCCGTCGGACTTCGCCACGCAGACCACCCGGACCTACCCCGTCCTGTACCTCCTGCACGGCGCCCACGACGACTACACGTCCTGGACGCGGGAGACGGACATCGTGGCGTTCACCGAGGGCCGTGAGCTGATCGTGGCCATGCCGGACGCGGGCCCCACCGGCATCCCGAGTGTCTGGCGCAGCGGTCCGGACTACGAGACCTTCCAGTTGCAGGAGGTTCCGGCCATGCTGGCCCGCGACTACCGGGCGTCCGGCGTGCGGGCCGTCGCGGGTGTCTCCACCGGGGGTTACGGGGCGATGGCGCACGCGGCCCGGCATCCGGGCGCGTTCAAAGCGGCCGCCTCCTACAGCGGCATCCTGGACACCACGGCGATCGGTGTGCCGCCCCTGGTGGACGCGATCGTGGCCCGCGAGAACCTGACGCCGGGCTCGCTGTGGGGCAATCCGATCCTCGACGCGCTGGTCTGGCGCGACTTCAATCCGCGCGCCCGCGCCACCGGGCTGCGCGGCACACCGCTGTACGTGTCGCAGGGCAGCGGTGTCGCGGGCGGAGGAGTGGGGGACTGGCTGCCCCAGGCGCTGGAGAGCCTGCTGTGGCCCTCGGCGCACCTGTTCACCAACGCCCTCGCCCTGCTGGGCATCCCGGTCACCGCGCACTACTACGCGGGAGGAGGGCACAGCTGGGCCTACTGGAAGGCGGAGTTCGCCGCCTCGTGGCCGATGCTCGCCGGTGCGCTGGGGGTTCCGGAGTGATGTCGGCGCAGCCGGGGCACGGAACGGAGCGCAGGGGACGCCCGTCCAACGGGCGCCCCTCTCGTCCCACGGGCAACGGCCCGTGGGTGAGCCGTCTCCGGGTGAAAGGAGTGTCCGTCGTGGCCGTCCCCACACCCCGCGGCGTTCCCACCGACCCCGCCACCACCCAGGTTCCGCCCGAACTGGCCGAGTTGCTGCGCGCCCAGCTGGAGCACGTCGCCGACGAGGTGGAGGAGGAGGTCCGCAGACAGGTCCCCGAGTACGCGCGTCCCGCCGACGGCGCCTACCGGGAGAACCTCCGGGCCGGGGTCGTGCAGGCCCTGACCCTCTTCGTCGACCACATCGCCGACCCGCGCGGACAGGGAGCGGCGATCGCGGCGACGTACTACGAACTCGGGCGCGGGGAGGCGCTGGAGGGCCGCAGCCTGGACGCGCTGCAGTCCGCGTTACGGGTCGGCGGCCTGCACGCCTGGCGGCTGATGGGACGTACGGCGGAGCAACTCGGGCTGGACTCGACGGTGGTGGCCGCGCTGGGCGAACTGGCGTTCCGTACCGTGCACGAGGTCGCCGAGGCGGCCGCCGCCGGGTACTCCGAGGCGCAGTTGCGCAGCACGCACGAGCTGGAGCGGCGGCGCAGGCGGCTGCTCGATCTGCTGCTCGGCGAGGGGCCGGTGGCCCTGGAGGCCGTGCAGGACCTGGCGCACGGGGCACGCTGGCGGGTGCCCGCGCGGGTCGCGGTGGTGGCGCTGGCGGCCACGGCGGAGCCGTACCCGGCGGATCAGCCGCCGGTGATGCCGGGGGCGCTGGCGGACATGGAGGCCCGGCCGCCGCGGGTGCTCGTGCCCGACCCGGAGGGCTCCGGCCGGTTCGGCGGCCGGTCCTTCGTCCTGGGCCTGCGCGGACGCCCGGCGGCGATCGGGCCGACGGTCGCGGTGACCGAGGCCGCGCAGTCGCTGCGCTGGGCGACACGGGCGCTGGGGCTGATGGGCCGCGGGGTGTTGCCCCGGCAGGGCGTGGTGCGCTGCGCCGACCATCTCTCGACGCTGCTGCTGCACGCCGACGAGCCGCTGCTCGCCCAACTGGAGGCGCAGGCCCTGGCCCCGCTGGAGGCCGCGTCCGAGGGGCAGCGCCCGCGTCTCGCCGAGACCCTGCTGGCCTGGCTCCTCAGCGGCAGCAACGTCCCGGACGTGGCCGCCCGCCTCCACGTCCATCCTCAGACGGTCCGCTACCGTCTGCGCCAGTTGGAGAAGCTCTTCGGGGACGCCCTGCACGACCCCGACACCCGCCTCGATCTGATCGTCGCCCTGCGTTCGGCGGCCACCGGCTCCCGGCTTTCCGCGGCGGACTCACCTCAGAACAAAAACGGCGCGCATTCCTGAATTACCGTCCATAACACCTCGCCAGAAAACGCGAATACCTTCGGGATCGTCCTTTTCCCCAGGCGCTGCACGCGCCCGACCCGCAAAGGATCCCCATGCGTATTCGCTTGTGTCTCGCCGCGCTCTCGTTGGCCGGCGGGGCCGGACTGGCCACTCTCTCGCAGCCTGCGGCTTCCGCTGCCACCTGCTCGGACATCGACGTCGTGGCGGCTCGCGGCACCTTCGAACCGGGCACGCTCGGGCTGATCGTCGGCGACCCGGTGTACTCCGCACTGCAGAAGAAACTGACGGGCAAAAGCCTCTCCAGCTATGCGGTGAATTACCCGGCCGACCTTTCCCCGACATCGGCCGCCCAGGGAAACGCCGATCTGGTGAACCATGTCGACGCGCAGGCCGCCGCCTGCCCGAATCAGCGTTTCGTTCTTGTCGGCTATTCGCAGGGCGCGAACGTCGTCGACAACTCGATCGGCATCAGCAGCGCCGGAGCGGTGGTCGGCAGTCCCATCGTGGCGACCCTCCCCGCAGCGGTCGAGCCGCGAGTCGCCGCGGTGCTCCTGTTCGGCAACCCGATCCGGGCCCTCGGCAAGAGCGTCACCGGCACCTACCAGAGCCGCACCATCGACTTCTGCGCCAAGGGCGACCCCATCTGTGAGAACGGCGGCGGCGACGTCCTGGCCCACCTCGGCTACACCGCCGACGCGGACGCGGCGGCCGACTTCGCCGCGGGCAAGGTCTGAGCGAGGGCGACCAAGCGCCGATCGGCCCGGGAGGTTCTCCTCCCGGGCCGATCGGGTGTGTGTTTTTCGGGGGGGATCTCTACCGGGGATCCGCGGCGAAACCCGCGAGGCTGGTGGAGACCACCTCGGGCCTGCCGTCGTTCTGCACGGGCGCCGCGGTCAGCACGTCGAGGTGCTGGTAGCCGGGGGCGACCACCGGGTGCAGGCCGGCCGGGACGCGGCCCGCGAGGAGCCCGTCGCCGGCGAGGACGGTGAGCGTCGGGTTCGCCTTCAACCCGTCGGGGTGCACGACGAGTTGCTCGATCTGCGGGGAGCCGGCGAGCTCGATGTCGGTGACCAGCTTGGTGGGGAAGTACTGCTCGGTGAAGTCCAGCGGCTGCTCGGCCAGACTGCGGGCCAGCTCCCGGATGTCGGTGACCTCCTTGGAGGCGCTGGTGAAGGGGGTGCCGTCGGCGGAGCGGTGTCCGGGGTCGTCCGCGGCGCCGACACGGTCGTAGTCGCGCCAGGTGTACAGCGGTCCGTGCGGCTCGGCGGGAATGGCCTTGTACTCGACGCCGAACAGCTGCGGCTGCGACGAACTGCCGTTGGCGGCCGGGAAGTTCTTGTCCGTGATCGGCCCGCCGTCGAAGAAGCCGACGCTGCTCTGCAGGAACGCCAGCGGTACGGAGTTGTCGTCCAGCAGCGCGCCGAGCACGGCGTCGTTGGTGAGCCGGAAGTCCTTCACGGCCGGTGAGCCGGTGAGGAAGGTGGCGGTGTCCTTGGAGAACAGGAAGCGGTTGGTGGCTTCGATGTTGACGTTGGACGGCAGAGAGGAGGGCAGGTCCGCCTCCGCGTCGGGGGCCTTCACCGCGCCCAGTCCGGCGATGCCGAGCAGGGTCATGGTCTCGGGGTTGAGGAGCACGGGCGCGGACAGCGAGCGGGGCAGCACCCCGCTGTCGAGTCCGGCCTGCACGGCGGTGTAACCGATGCCGACGTCGGGCAGGTTGGTGTCGCCGGGCACGCTGCCGCTGAGGTCGGCGAGGGACGTGGAGATCGTGGTGTCGAGGGCGAAGTACCCGGCGCACTGGTTCTGTCCGGCGTCCGCCGTGGTCGCCGGATCGCCATCGAAGTCGGCGGCCGCGAAGTAGCCGGTGATCACCCCGCCCAGGGAGTGCCCGCCGCACAGCACCTTGCGCCCCCGCAGCGTCCGGTCGGGCAGCTCGGCGGTGAGCAGGTCGTACTCGTCCCGCACGGTCTGCCGGATGCCGAGGCTGGCCAGCCACCCCAGCCGGCCGTTGCCGACGTACCCGGCGAAGGTGCGGCCGGCGACCTGCTTGCCGCGGTAGTAGTAGTCGACGGCCGTGTGCTCGTCGCCGGAGGCGATGCCCGTCCGGTCCTCCAGACAGTTCGAGCGGCGGTCCAGGGCCCAGAACTCGATGTGCCGGCTCTCTTCCGCGGCCCGTGCGACGGTGTCGCGGGCGACGCTGTCGAACGCTCCGGCACCCTCAAGGATGCCCGGCTGGGCGACCAGGATCCGGTCCGCGTCGGCCGGCTGGCTCGGCCCGTCGGCGGAGCGGTAGCGCAGGTACGACAGCCAGTCGCAGGCCTCCGGGTGGGCCCCGAACGACTGCGGCAGCGGCACCTTCACCCGCACCACCGTCTCCACGACACCGTCGGCCGGGTGCGTCGACGCCACGGCCGTCTCGGTCCGGGCCGCGCCGTCCCCCTGGGCCCGCGGGGCCGCGGCGGTGAGCGCGCCCGCGGTCAGCAGCGCCGCCAGCGCGGCGCCGCGCCATGTCCTTCCTGTTCTCCGACTCGTCTTCATAGCCGGACCGTAGGACCGCGACACCCACGCGATCCGGAAGTGCTCACAACAACGCAGCACGCGACGCCCCACTTGTCACCGGCACGCAGCGAGCCGGATCCTTCTGAACGATCTAGGCGTCCTCGACCACCGCCATGACCGGCGTGCCGAGCTCGACGGTGCGGCTGACGGTGCACAGGCGGTCGTGGGAGACGCCGACCGCCCGGGGCAGGATCGCGCGGGCCCGGTCGCCCAAGGCGCCGTCCGGGAAGGTGACCGAGAATCTGACCTCGAGGTCGGTCATCCGGTTGCCCAGCTCGTCGCCGACCTTGTTGCCGCTCACGGTGACGGTGAAGGCCTCGGGCTCCGCATGCCGGCTGGTGGCGACGTCCACGTCGACCGCCGTGCAGCCGCCGAGCGCGGCGAGCAGCAGCTCGACGGGGGTGAAGTCCGTACCGTCCCCGGTACCGAAGTCGATCGTGGCGCCGTGGGCGTTCGTCGCGGTGAACCGGCCGGGACCGGTGCGCTCGACGGTGACGGCGCGCAGAGAGCCCTCGCTCATGGACCAACCAATCTCTCGGAGTCTTTCGACCCCGTCATGCTCTCCGCAGCGACCGGCCCGGTTCAAACAGCCACGGCGTCGGACGGCTACACACCGTCGGCCGCCGCGGCGCTCGGGGCCTGGGTGCCCGTGGTGCCGAAGCGGATGCCCTTGGCCTCCTTGCCGACGGCGCTCAGCACGACCACCGCGGCCAGCGCGGGGACCACGGTCCACGCGATCGCCGGCGGATAGCCGTGCCGCTCGGCGATGGCCTCCTGGATGGGCAGGTTGAGGGCGGCGATGAGATTGCCGAGCTGGTAGGTGACACCGGGGTAGAAGCCGCGGATCGCGTCGGGGCTCATCTCGGTCAGATGCGCGGGGATGACGCCCCAGGCCCCCTGGACGCAGACCTGCATCAGGAAGGAGGAGAGCATCAGCCAGCCGACGGTGGTGGACAGCACGAAGAAGGGCACGACGACCAGGCCCCCGGTCGCCGCGATCATGATCGTACGGCGGCGTCCCAGCTGCTCGGACAGGGCGCCGAGCAGGGAGCCCCCGATGATGGCGCCGACGTTGTAGACGATCGCGATGGCGATGGAGGTGTCCGCGGACAGGCCGAGGCCCTTCTTCACGAAGGTCGGATAGACGTCCTGGGTGCCGTGCGACATCCAGTTGAAGGCGGTCATCAGCGCGACCAGGTACACGAAGCGCTTCAGCACCGCCGGGTTCCTGAAGACCTGGTGGGCGGGGGTGCGGTTGACGGCGACGCTCTTCTCCCACACCTCGCTCTCCTCCACCCGGGTGCGCACCCAGAGGGCGACCAGGGCGGGCACCAGGCTGAAGGCGAACAACCCCCGCCAGCCGAAGGCGGGTTCGATGCCGAGGAAGGCCACGGCGGCGAGCAGATAGCCCAGCGAGTAGCCGCTCTGCAGCAGCCCCGACCAGAATCCGCGCCGCTCCGCCGGGATCTTCTCCATGGCGAGCGCCGCGCCCAGGCCCCACTCGCCGCCCATGCCGATGCCGTACAGCAGGCGCAGTACCAGCAGCACGGCGTAGTTGGGGGCGAAGGCGCAGGCGAAGCCGACGACCGAGTAGAAGACGACGTCGACCATGAGCGGCAGCCGGCGGCCCCGGCGGTCGGCCCACAGGCCGAAGAGGAAGGCACCGACCGGCCGCATCACCAGCGTGGCGGTGGTCAGGAACGCCATGTCGGTGAGGGAGACGTCGAAATCGTCGGCGATCTCGCTGTAGACGAGGACCACCAGGAAGTAGTCGAAGGCGTCCATCGCCCAGCCCAGGTAGGCGGCGACGAAGGCGTTGCGCTGATCCCTGGTGAGACCTGTTGCCTGTTCCCGGACGGTCTTCAGCATGCCGGTCCTTCCCACGGCTCCGCGGGTCAGGCTAGGTGGGGGTGAATGGGCGGGCAATGCAAGAACCGGCAAAACAAGCGCCACGATCGCCTCGGGCATCACCGCACCAACGGGACTGACCCGACGTCAACAAACAAACAGGTCAAGGTGATTGGGCCCGATGATGCACATGATCCGCGCCTGGGAGAATAACGTGGACGCCGACGACCGGCGTTCGACCATCCGTGGTTCCACCATCCCGTACCCACAGGAGCGTCCATGGCTGAGCAGGCGGAGAACTCCGAGCGAGAGCCGTTGCCCAAGATCGACACCTCTGTGCCGCAGTCGGCCCGGATCTGGAACTACTGGCTGGGAGGGAAGGACAACTACGAAGTCGACCGGGTGGCCGGTGACGCGTTCCGGGAGATCTTCCCCGGTATCGAGACCGGTGCCCGCGCCGCCCGTTACTTCCTCGCCCGCGCCGTCCGCCACCTGGCCGGCGAGGAGGGCGTCCGCCAGTTCCTGGACATAGGAACCGGACTGCCCAACGTGGACAACACCCACCAGATCGCCCAGCGGGTGGCCCCGGAGTCCCGGATCGTCTACGTCGACAACGACCCGCTGGTCCTGGCCCACGCGCGGGCCCTGCTCACCAGCACCCCGGAGGGCGTCACCAACTACGTCGACGCCGACCTGCGCGATCCGGAGACGATCCTGCGGGAGGCCGCGAAGACGCTGGACTTCGACAAGCCGGTCGCCCTCATGCTGATGGGCATCCTGGGCCATGTCGAGGACCACGACAAGGCGTGCTCGATCGTCCGCCGGCTGGTGGCCGGGCTGCCGTCGGGCAGCTTTCTGGTGCAGTACGACAGCACCGACACCAGCAAGGCCTACCTCGAGGCGATCCAGCAGTACAACGAGGGCGGATCGATCCCCTACATCCTCCGCAGCCCCGAGCAGATCGCCCGCTACTTCGACGGCCTGGAACTGCTCGAACCGGGCGTGGCCTCGTGTTCGCGCTGGCGCCCCGACGACGGCGCCTGGGGTCTGCCCGCGGAGGTGCACCAGTACGGCGGTGTCGCCCGCAAGCCCTGACGGCCGAGGCGCCCGCCGGGTCAGGTCTCCTGGAGGATGCGGTGGAGGATCGTCGGGGTCTCGTCCGGCGATTCGGCCTCCACCACCAGGCGGTTCATGGCGTCCCAGTAGCACTCGACGTCGGCGGGCCGGTCGGGATAGAGCGCGGTGGCGAGTCGTTCGAGGTGGACCACGTCGGGCAACTCGCTGCCGGGCAGCCGCACGATGGTCATGGGACCGCTCTCCGCGGAGTGACCGCCGGCGAGGAACGGCAGGACCTGTACGGAGACCCGCGGGTGCCCGCACATCTCGATGAGATGCCTGAGCTGGGCGCGCATCGTGGGCAGGCCGCCCACCGGGCGGCGCAGCGCCGCCTCGTCGATGACGGCCCAGAGCCGGGTCGCCGACCGGCCGTCGAGGATCCGCTGCCGGGTCATCCGTAAGGCGAGGTGCCGGTCGATCTCGCCCTCGGAGGCGTCCGCGTGGGCGAGCCGGATGGCGGCACGGGCGTAGTCGCGGGTCTGCAACAGGGCCGGGACGCGCTGGACTTCGTAGCAGCGGATGAGGGCCGCCGCCTGCTCCGCCGCGAGGTAGGCCTGCGACCAGGCGGGCACCACGTCGTGGTAGTCCTGCCACAACGCGGGAGTGTTGGCCGCCTCGGCCAGTGTCAGCAGGGTGGCTCGCTCCGCCTCGTCCGTGACGCCGTAGAGGGTGAGCAGATCGGCCACGTCGCGCAGCTTGAACCCGTGCCGCCCGGCCTCCATCCGGCTGATCTTCGACCGGGAGCCGCGGATGACCTGCCCCGCCTCCTCTCGGGAGACACCCCGCCCCTCCCGCAGCCTCCGCAGCCGCGCCCCCAGGAGCAGTCTCGGCACCATGGGCCCGGCGGACGGACCACCCAGAACCCCCGTGACGGACGGTGTGCTTGCGGTCTCTTCGACGCCCATGGGCATGCTCCTCGCGGTGAACTCCACCATCGTAGGGCCCGGTTGACACCAGGACCCGGCTTCACCGAACCGACATGGCTCGATTCCGGCGAACGTTCACGGCGCCCCGTCGCCCCACCTCCGGAACCCTCCACCGCGGGCGCCCCGGTCCGACTCAAACCGCCTAAAATGGGATAAGCACTCCACGGATGATCGAGGTCAGCGTGTCGGCCAACGGTATGGCATCGATCTCGTACCCGCTCGGCGCCGCGGGTGTCGGCGAGGCGCCCGAACGCGACGACGCGTTGGTCAGGGCCGTGATCCATGCCGTGGAGGTCACCGGAGCACACACCGGAAGCGTGTTCCTGCTCTCCGGCGACCATCGCTCGCTCATGGTGGCCGCGTCCTGCGGGTCACCGCCCTCCCTGCTCACCGGGTGGCGTCGGATCCCGGTGAGCAGCCGTATACCGGTGGCGGAGGCGTACCGCTCCGGGCGCATGGTCCACCTGGCCGGCGCGGAGGAGACGATGCGGCGCTTCCCCCAGCTCTCGATCGCCCTGCCCTACCCGTTCGGCTCCGCGTCGGTCCCCGTACGGGCGGGCGGGCGCACCTTCGGTGCCATCGCCGTGGTGTGGACGGCCAAGCGGGACGGGACGGGCCTGTCGAGGGCGCAGCGCCGGCAGCTGCGCGCCACCGCCGACCGGCTGGGCACCGCCCTCGCCGGGCTGCGGGCCCATGGCGGACTCGGTGAGTACGACGAGCGGGCCGCCCCGGTACTGGTCCCGCTGCCGTCCGCCCCGATGATCCGGGTGGGCCTGTTCGACTGGAATCTCGGCACCGGTGCCCTCACCGCCGACGACGAACTGTGCGCGATCCTCGGGATCGAGCCCCGCGAGTTCGACGGGCAGGCGGCCACGCTGGCGGCCCGTGTCGAGCCGGCGGATCTGCCCGGTTTCCGCTCCGCCGCCCGTGCAGCGGTCGAGGAGGGGCACGTACTGGCGCACGGGCTGCGCATCCTGGACGGCCGTGGTGGGCACCGCGTCATCGAGCTGTGGGGCCGGGTGCCGGAGAGCCCCGACGACCCGGATGCCTCGTGCCACCTGGTCGGCGCCGTGCTCGACTCCGGGAGCGGCATGGCCGCCGTCGCGGCGATCGAGCGGCTCGCGGACGGTTTCTTCGCGCTCTCTCCGGACGGACGCATCGCCTACGCCAACCACAGCCTGGAGGAACTGCTGCGGGTCCGCCAGGACGAACTCCTCGGCCGGCGCCCCTGGGACGTCCTGCCCTGGCTGGCCGATCCCGTGTACGAGGACCGCTACCGGGCCGCCGTCGTCTCCCAGCAGCCGGTCTCCTTCCTGGTCCGCCGCCCACCGGACGAGTGGCTGGTCTTCTCCCTCCACCCGGGCGCCCAGGGCATGACGGGATGGGCCTCACGCGTGCGACAGCCCGTACCGGCCGGCACCGGACCCGGTACACCGGTCACCGAGGAGGTACCGCCCATCTCGCCGGCGGCTCCGCCCGCGGTCCCCCGCCTGGGTGCCCTCTACCGGGTGCTCTCGCTGGGCAGCGCCCTCACCGAGGCGGTCACCGCGCACGAGGTGTTCGATGCCGTCGCCGATCAGCTGCTGCCCGCTTTCGGCGGCCAGAAGCTGGCGATCGCCGTGGTCGAGGAGCGGCGCCTGCACCTGCTCGCCCAGCGCGGCTACTCGAAACGCTTCCTCGCCCGGTTCGAGGGCACCCCGCTGCACGCCCGGCTGCCCGTGACGGACGCGCTGACCTCCGGCGCCCCGCTCTTCGTCGAGTCCCGGGAGCAGCTGCGCGCCATGTACCCCGGGATCATGGTGGGCCACACCAACTCCTGGGCGTTCCTTCCGTTGATCGCCTCGAACCGCCCGGTGGGCGGCTGCATGCTCGGCTTCGACGACGTCCACCGGTTCCCCGACGAGGAGCGCGGCGTCCTCACCGCACTGGGCGGCCTGATCGGCCAGGCCCTGGAACGCGCCAGGCTCTACGACGCCGAATTCGCCCTCGCCCGCGGCCTGCAGGACGCGCTGCTGCCGCACCGGCTGCCCTCCGTGCCGGGTCTGCGCGTCACCGGACGCTACCTTCCGGGCACCCGGGGGATGGAGATCGGCGGCGACTGGTACGACGTCATCCCGACCGGCGACGACGTCTCACTGATCGTCGGGGACGTCGAGGGGCACAACGTCCCCGCCGCGGCCGCCATGGGCCAACTGCGCAGCGCCATGCGGGCCTTCGTCGCCGCAGGTCACCGACCGGGCGAGGTCGTCGCCGGCACCAACCGGCTCCACATGGACCTCGACCCGGCGCTCCTCGCCAGCTGCTGCTACGCCCGGCTCCATCCCCGCTCGGGGACGGTGCGCATCGTCCGCGCGGGCCATCTCCCGCCCCTGCTGCGCCTGTCCGACGGCCACACCAGGATCCTGGACGTGCCCGGCGGCCCACTGCTCGGCATCGACGCGGCGGCACACTTCCCGGAATCGGAGCTGCGTCTGGCTCCCGGGTCGGTCCTCGCCCTGTACACGGACGGGTTGATCGAGAGGCGCGACTCGGACATCGGCTCCGACGTCGAGCGGCTCCGGGCGTCGCTGGCCCGTCTGGGCGGGGGCCGCCTGGACGATCTGGCGGACGGGTTGCTGCGGGACGCCTGCCAGGTCCTCCCCGACCGGGCGGACGACATCGCCCTCCTGCTCACCGAGTACGCACCGCCGCGTTGACCGGTCCCCGCCGCCACCGTCACCTGCCCCAGATCTTCCGGTACGCCTCCCGGTATCCCACCGGATCCCAGCTCGTGGCGCCCTGACTGTTGTCCGCCGTGCTGATGTGGACGGGGGCGACATAACCACTGGCCGGTCGGCCCGAGAAGGCGCGGTTGAACTCGTCGACGATCTGCCAGCCCTGCAGGGACAGCGGCTCGGGCACGGTGGCCGCCTGATACTGCCCGCTGTTGATGCGCTCGAACGCGGAGGGGTCCCCGTCGCCCGCGCCGATGTTGAAGGGCGGCCCTGCGCCGTTCTTGCCGGCCGCGCGGAAGGCCGGGGCGGCGTCGGCGAAGTACAGGTCGTTGATGGCCACCGAGTGGGTCCATCTGCCCTGGAAGCGGGAGAGGAGTGAGGAGATCTCCCGGGGCGTGCGGCTGCTCGCGTCCGGGAGCGGGATGTTCTCGTACGCCAGCAGCCGCACGCCCGCGCAGGTGGCCAGCTCCTTCCTGATCAGGTCGGACTTGTACTTGGCGAAGGGGATGGAGGCGTCGGTGAAGACCACGGCCCCGGCGGTGCCGTGGGAACTCGCGATGACCCACTGCCCACTGGCTCTGGCGACGTCCTCGACCTTGGTGGTGACGTTGGTGAAGAGCCTGGGGCGCCGGCTGGGGCCGGGGGCGGCGACCGCGTGCCAGCCGACGAGCGGGATGCCCGCCGCATTCGCGCGCGCCACCTGCTGCGAGGTCGAGCCGGGGTCGAAGCCCCCGATGACGATGCCCGAGGGCCTGACGTCGACGGCCTCGCTCATCGCCGCCTGGATGCCGGCGGGGGTGCCGCCGCCGTCGATCACCCGGACGTCCCAGCCGATGACCCGTGCGGCCTTCCGCACGCCGTCCGCGGCGCCCGCGACTCCGGGATTGGTCATGGTCTGGGCGACGTAGACGATGGTCCTGCCGGCCACGGCGGTGGGGCCGCGGGTCGGTCCGTTCCAGGGGATGTCGGTCCGCTCCGCCCGGCTGACGGCTGCCCGGGCCCTGGCCTGGACCGTGGGGCAGCCGCTCGGGCCCGAGGCGGAGTGCGCCGGGCCGCCCGACGAGCCGCGTTCACAGCCGGCCAGCACGACGACCGCGGCCGCCAGAGCGATGGCGGTGGACCGCGCGTTGCGGACGGTGGGGGTGGTGTTGCGGTTGCGGTTGCGGTGCACGGAAGTTCCTTGCCGAGGATTCCGCCCGGGCCCGACGGCGGTGCCCGTGGCGTGGGTCATGGAGGGCTGCCCGGTGGGCCGTCTTCCTGCGCCACGGCCGGCGAGTCGCGGGCGACGACCGCGCCGGTGCGCAGCCGGCGACGGGCGGAGTAACCGGCCAGCCCGACGGCGAGGAGCAGCGTGCCGCCGTAGAACAGCGGGACCGTCCAGAAATCACCGCCCATCTGGGCGATGCCGGTGAGACCGACGGCGAGGACGGCGACGGCGACGAGGGTGCCGAGGGCGTTGGGGCGGCCGGGTTTGATGGCGGTGGAGCCGAGGAGGGCGCCGACGAATGCGGGCAGCAGGTAGTCGAGGCCGACGCTCGGATTGCCGATCTCCTGCTGGGCCGCGAGCAGCACGCCGGCGAAGCCGACGATCAGCCCCGACGCGGCGAAGGCGAAGACGGTGTATCTGCGGGTCGGGATGCCGACCAGGTCGGCGGCGCGCGGGTTCGACCCGACGACGTACAGGTACCTGCCGACCGGCAGCCGCTCCAGAACCAGCCAGAGGGCGGCCGCGAGGGCGAGAACGTAGAAGGCGGGAACCGGCAGGCCGAGGAACCTGGAGTCGTAGAGGTCGGTGAAGGCGGGCGGGAGTCCCTGCGGGCCGGGGACGATCCGGCTGCCGCCGGTGATCCAGCCGGTCACCGCGTACATCATGCTGCCGGTTCCGAGGGTGGCGATGAACGAGTCGATCCGTCCGAATTCGACGACGACACCGTTGAGGACGCCCACGACGCCGCCTCCGGCGATCACCGTGAGGCAGGCGAGCGGCCAGGGCCACCCGTCGCCCACGACGAGCTGCATCACCATGACGTGCGCCAGGCCGAGACCGTAGCCGATGGAGAGGTCGAACGCGCCGGTCACGATGGGGACCATGGCGGCGAGCGCGAGGACGGCCGGGATCGACTGGTTGGACAGGATCGAGTCGACGGTGTCCCGCGTGGGAAAGGTGCGGGGCAGGGTGAGGGAGAAGATCAGGAAGAGCAGGGCGGTGAGGGCCAGGAGGCCGTAGGCGCCGACGAGTTGCCCGCTCCGCCCGTGCGGTCGGGCCGGTCGCCTAGGTGGACCCGGGCGACGCCGCCGTGGCGGGGGCGCGGACGGAAGGGGGGCGCCGGTCACGAGGTCGCCGTGGTTCCGGAGGAGGGCAGGGCCGACGCCGCCCTGGTGAGCTCGCTGACCGTGAGAGCCGAACCGGTCAGCTCGGCCGTCACGGATCCGCGGACGAAGACCAGAGCGCGTCGGCACACGCCGGCGACCTCCTCGAAGTCGCTGGAGACGAGGAGGACCGCGAGACCGGCTGCGCGGGCCTCGTCGAGCAGGCGGTGGATCGCGGCCTTGGCACCGATGTCCACGCTCGCCGTCGGGTCCTCGAGGATCAGCAGGCGCAGACCCAGCCGCAGCCACCGGCCGATCATGACCTTCTGCTGGTTCCCCCCGGACAGGGTGGCGATGGCGGCCTCGCTGTCACGGGGACGCACCGAGAAGCGTTCGATCAGCGCGCCGGCCTCGGCGCGTTCGCGGCGGGGGCTGATCCAGCGCGGCGCCGACAGGCCTCCCGCGCGAGGATTGGCCAGGAGGTTCTCCCGTACGGTCAGCCCGGCGAGGCAGCCCTCCCGCTGTCTGTCGCCGGGCACGAGGGCGACGCCGTGCCCGACGGCCTGAGCGACCGTACGGGGACGGTACGGGCGACCGCCGAGGAGGGCCCGTCCGGCGAGGAGGGGGCGGCTGCCCGCGAGGGCTCGGGCGAGGTCCATGTGTCCGGCGCCCGTGAGTCCCACCAGGCCGAGCACTTCCCCCTGTCCGAGCTCCAGCGCGACCGGTCCCGTGGCGGCGGTGCGCACCCCCTCCAGGGTCAGCACGGCCGCGCCGCCCGGCGGGGCGGTGAAGGGGTGGTGGCCGGCCGGTTCCCCGCCGGTGATGTCGCGCACCAGGCGGGCGGGACCGTGGCTCGCCGACGAGCCGTGGCTGACCAGGCGTCCGTCGCGCAGCACGGCGACGGTGTCGGCGACCTCGTACACCTCGTCCAGGCGATGGGTGACGTAGAGGATGGCGTGGCCCCGCTCGCGCAGGGTGTGCAGGACGTGGAACAGCCGGGCGCAGTCCGCGGCGGGCAGGCGGGCGGTCGGCTCGTCGAGGACGATGAGTTCCGCCCGTGCCGCCAGGGCTCGTGCCACGGCGACGAGCGATCGCTCGGCCGGGGCGAGGCCGGCGATCGGCGCGTCGGGGTCGAGATGCCCGGCGACGACCCGCAGGGCCTCGGCGCAGTGCTCCCGGGTGCGCCGCCAGGAGATCAGTCCGGCGCGGCGCGGGTACCCGGCGGTCAGGGCGATGTTCTCGGCCACCGTCATCCAGTCCACCAGGCCGAGGTCCTGGTGGATGAAGGACATGTGCCGGGAGGCGGCGTGGGTTCCGAGCGGGTGACCGGCCACGGTGACCCGCCCCGAGTCGGCGTGGTGGACGCCGGCGAGCACCTTGATGAGGGTGGACTTCCCCGCGCCGTTGGGACCGAGGAGCGCGAGGACGCTGCCGGCGTGGACATCGAGGTCGACCCCGGCGAGCGCGACGGTCGCCCCGAAGCGCTTGGTGAGTCCGCGGACACGGACCAGAGGTTCCGCCCCGTGGGGCGGAACCGCGGGCGCAGAGGTGTCGTGGGCCTCGTGCACGGACCTCTCCGGGGTTGGACCTGGTGTGCTCTGCCCGATGTGCATCAGTGATATTAGCCGCACATACCAGATATTTTCCGATACCTTGCCCGGTCTGTGACCCCAACGGAGCACTCGATCGCCGGGCGGGGCTCATGGCCCGTCGAGCCCGCATTCGGCCCAGATGACCTTGCCCTGCCGGGTGTAGCGCGTGCCCCAGCTCCGTGTCAGCTGCGCGACGAGGAACAGGCCGCGGCCCCCCTCGTCGGTGCCGGCCGCCTGCCTCAGGTGCGGGGCGGTGTTGCTGGTGTCGGAGACCTCGCAGATCAGGGAGCGGTCGTGGAGCAGACGTACCCGGATCGGCCCGGCACCGTGCCGGATCGCGTTGGTGACCAGCTCGCTGAGCACCAGTTCGGCGGCGAACGCGGCCTCGTCGAGTCCCCAGTCGGCCAGTTGCCGAGTGGCGGCAGCACGGACGTCGCTGACCCGGGCCGGATCCGCGGGCAGGTCCCAGGTGGCGATCCGTCGGGGATCCAGGGCGTGGGTGCGGGCGACGAGCACGGCGATGTCGTCGTAGGGATGGGCGGGGGCCACGGTGTCGAGCACCGCCTCGCAGGTCTCGTCGGGCGTGCCCGCCGCCCGGGCCAGGGTGGCGCGCAGCTCTTCGAGGACCACGTCGACGTCGCGGTGCCGGTCCTCGATGAGCCCGTCGGTGTAGAGGACCACCTGGCTGTTCTCGGGGAGCTCGAACTCGGTGGCTTCGAACGGCAGGCCGCCGAGACCGAGCGGGGGCCCGGCGGGCAGGTCGGGGAACCACACGGTGCCGTCGGGCCGGACCAGAGCGGGCGGAGGATGGCCGGCGCGGGCCATGGTGCACTGCTGTGTGGTCGGGTCGTAGACGGCGTAGAGACAGGTCGCGCCGATGATGCCCGCGTCCACCGCGCGGGGGTCCTCGCGGTCCAGGCGTGCCACGAGTCTGTCGAGGTGGGTGAGGACCTCGTCCGGGGGGAAGTCGAGTTCGGCGAAACTGCGGGCGGCGGTGCGCAGCCGCCCCATGGTGGCGGCCGAGAGCATTCCGTGGCCGACGACGTCACCGACGAAGAGCCCGACCCGGGTGCCGGACAGGGGTATGACGTCGTACCAGTCCCCTCCGACGTCGGATTCGGCGGGCAGGTAGCGGTGGGCGACCTCGACGGCGTCCTGGTCCGGCACCATCTGCGGGAGCAGGCTGCGCTGCAGGGCCAGGACCATGGTGCGTTCGCGGGTGTAGCGCCGGGCGTTGTCGATGGACAGCGCGGCACGGGCGGCCAGTTCCTGGGCCAGCGACCGGTCGTCGTCCCCGAACGGCGGCGAGCCCTGCGCGCGGTAGAGGCCGGCCACGCCCAGCACGACGCCGCGGGCGACCAGGGGCACCGCGATGAGGGAGTGGACGTGGCTCAGCAGCTGAGCGGAGTGCTCCGCGTCCTGCGTGAGCCAGCCCGCGGCGGCCTTCAGGTCCGGTTCCAGCACGGCCCGGCCGCTCGCCAGACAGTGCGACTGCGGCATCGCCGGACCGTAGTCGATCTGCTTGCCGACCGGCTGGAAGGGAGCGTCGTCACGGATGCCGTGGACCACC
This sequence comes from Streptomyces sp. NPDC002144, assembly GCF_053593695.1. Taxonomy (NCBI): domain Bacteria; kingdom Bacillati; phylum Actinomycetota; class Actinomycetes; order Kitasatosporales; family Streptomycetaceae; genus Streptomyces; species Streptomyces sp. NPDC002144. The sequence continues at coordinate 97,021 of NZ_JBSFDB010000016.1, read as the reverse complement.
GTCCGGCGCAGGTCGCTGCGGGGATCGGCGGACTCCTCGCCGCGCAGCACGGCCTCGGGCAGGTCGACGGTGACGAAGTCGGCCAGGTGGGGCACGGCCGCCTCGGCGAGTTCCCGGGCGGTACCGCGCACGTCCAGCGTGGTGCCGATACGGACACCGGCCTCGGACAGCAGTTCCAGACGGCGGCGCGCGGCGAGGGCGTACGTCCCCACGTGCGGCTCCCCCACCATCACGAGGCCTCTCGCCGCGGGCGTGGGGCCGGAGTTCACGTCCGTCGTGCCGTCACGGCCCGTGACGCCCTCGACGCCCACGGCCATGGGCCCGTGCGCCGTGCCGGCGAGAAGCCCCGACGACGCGGGTGCGGACGGCCGCGCGGGCGCCACGGCGGGAACGGCCGCGGAGCGCGGGAGGGACGTCGCGACGGCGGTCTCGGCAGAGAGGCCCAGCGGCTCGTGGATCTGACGCGGGAGGGCGAGGGGCGCACGCGGTGAGGGACCGGGGAGAACGGCTTCGATGACGAAGCCCTCCACTCCGGAGGCACTCGTCACCGGCCGGCTCACGAGCGTGACCCGACCGCCGTCGGGCAGGGGCACGTCGACACAGGCCCGCTGCGCCCGGGCGATCAGCTCGGCGGCCTTCTCCATGACGATTCCCCGGTCGCGGGGCCTCATCTCCACGGCCAGTTCCCGTATCCCGACGCGGTGCCGTGTGCCCGCGGCAGCCTGCGCCCCGCTGTCCTGGTACGCCTGCAGCAGGGCACGCTCACGCGCGGAACTCTGCGCCAGCAACCCCCGCTCGATGGTCTCGGCCGCCTTGCGGATCACGGCGTCCAGCGCCGGGTTCTCGACGCTGCGCGGATATCCCAGGCACAGGACGCCCTCGATGCGGCCACTGAGCGGGTCGCGGACGGGCAGCGCGCGACAGGCACTTGCCTGGGAGCGCTCGGCGAAGTGCTCGGCGCCGTAGACCCGGATGGGCCGGCGCTCCGCCAGGGCGAGACCGATGCCGTTGGTGCCGGCGACCTGCTCGGCGAAGACGAATCCGGGGACGCTCTGGATGGGCGGAAGGGCTCTGGCCAGGGACGCCTCTCCGAAACGGCGCATCAGCACCGTCCCGTCGGCATCGGCGAGGGAGATGTTCATCGCGCTGCCGGCGAACGTCGCCTGCAGCCGGTCGAGCACCGGAGCGGCCGCGCGGACGATCCGTCCGTCCGGCTCGAAGTCCTCCCGGAAGGGAAGGTCGGTCTGGTCCGGCGACAGCCCCAGCAGCCGGCAGCGCCGCCAGGAAGCCAGGATCGACGCGCGCACCCCCGTGTCGACCGGCTCACCCTGCAGGAAGCGCTCACGGAAACCGGCGGGCCCCGTGCCGCCTGACGCACGCCCTGTCGGTATCGGATCTCCGCCGGACCGAACCACGCTCCGCCTCACTCGCGCCTTCGACAGTCGGATCTTCCGACATGTCGGATATGGACGAGGATACGAGCATCGGAAGCGCGCGTCACTGTGCGCTGAGCGCTCCGCTGGAAGTGCCGCGCTGTGCCGTCGGTCGTCTGCGGCACCGTCGTGGCCGGTCGCGCAGTTCCCCGCGCCCCTTGAGGGGCGCTACCGAACCGCTGCGGACTTCACCGTGTCCGCTTGGGTCCCGCCCACACCGACCGGACCTGATCGGTTCAGAGGACCGCGACCGGGTTGACGGGCGAGCCCGTCCCGCCCGGGACGTTCAGCGGCGCCACGACGAGCAGGAAGTCGTGCCGGCCCGCCTTCGCGGTCGCGGCGGAGAGCGCTTCCAGGTCGAGGTTGTCCAGCAGCGGCACCCCCATGGCGGCGACGGCCAGGGCATGGACCGGCGAGTGCACACCGTCCACGGGGGAGGGCCGTACGTCACTGTCGCCGTCCCCGCCGAGCAGCGCGATGCCGCGCTCGGCCAGCAGCGGCACGGCGTCCACATGAAAGCCCGCGCTGGCCGTGTCCGGGTCCCAGGCACCGAGTTCCTCGCGGCGCCGGACGTGTCCGGAGCGCAGCAGTACCGCGTCGCCCTCGCCGATCGTCACACCGAGCGCCTGCTCCGCGGCGAGGATGTCCTCGGCGTGCACCGCTCGCCCCGGCTCCAGCCAGCGGGTTCTGAGGACGGCGGGCAGATCGAGGAGGACCCCCCTCGTGACGAGGGGTCCGAGCGCCGACACCGCGCCGAAGCGGGCGCCCGCGGCATCGACGACCTCGTGCGCCGTGCGGCCGTCGTACAGCCGCCCCCGGTAGGCGACGTGGCACAGGGCGTCGAGATGGCTGATGCCCTTGCCGTGGTAGTCGGCGGCGATGAAGTCCTTGTGGGTGGAGGGTTCCGGCGCCTCCACGTCACCGAGATCGGTCATGTGGTGCAGCGCGGGCTTGCGGTTGTCGGGGCCGGGCCGGGTGTTCCAGGGCAGCCCCAGCGGGACGACCGTGCCCGTCCCCACCCGCGCCGCGGCCCGCAGCACGTGGTCCGGGGTGACCCGGTTGAAGGCGCCGCGGTCGGCCGGGGACCAGCGGCCCCACGTGCGGAGCGCATCGAAGAGTGCGTCGAACTCCCGACGGGAGACGGCGGGCCCGTCGCCGGAACCTGGACTCATCCGGCCCTCCTTGATCACTGGGCGGTCAGGAGCCCCCGAGGAAGGACAGGCGCACCTTCCGCTGAGAATTGTCCCTGTTCGTGTCCACCAGGCACACCGACTGCCAGGTCCCCAGCTCCAGCTCCCCGCCCACCACCGGCAGCGTCGCGTGCGGCGGCACGAAAGCCGGCAACACGTGGTCCCGGCCGTGCCCGGGGCTGCCGTGGCGGTGCTGCCAGCGGTCGTCGGCCGGGAGGAGGGTGTGGAGGGCGGCGAGGAGGTCGTCGTCGCTGCCCGCCCCCGTCTCGATGACGGCGATTCCGGCGGTCGCGTGCGGCACGAAGATGTTGAGCAGGCCGTCACGGCCTGCGGCCGCCTCCCGCAGGAAGGCCTCGCAGTCGCGGGTCAGGTCGACCACCCTCTCCGTGGAGCCGGTGGTGATGTTCAGGACTCGGGTGGTGAAGGCATCCGACATGACCCCATCCTGACCCCTGCGCCGGGTTTCACACGTGCGTCACGGCCCGCCCGCCGCACGCGGACGGGAAGATCCACGGCCTGCCCACCGTTAGTGGAAACGTGAACAACACGCGCGAGGTCGAGGTAGTCGTCATAGGCGCCGGTCAGGCGGGTCTGTCCAGCGCCTATCACCTGCGCCGCACCGGTTTCGAGCCGGAGCGCGACTTCGTGGTCCTCGACCACTCCCCCGGCCCGGGCGGCGCCTGGCAGTTCCGCTGGCCCTCCCTGACCTACGGCAAGGTCCACGGCATGCACTCCCTGCCCGGCATGGAGCTGACGGACGCCGACCCCGAGCGGCCCTCGTCCGAGGTGATCGCCGAGTACTTCGCCACCTACGAGCGCACCTTCGACCTGCGCGTACGGCGGCCCGTAGATGTCCGTGCCGTGCGGGAGGGGGACGGCGGGCGGCTGCTCGTCGAGACCTCGGACGGCACCTGGTCGACCCGGGCGCTGATCAACGCCACCGGCACCTGGGACCGGCCGTTCTGGCCGCGCTATCGCGGCCAGGAGACCTTCCGGGGGCGGCAGTTGCACACCGCGCAGTACCCCGGGCCCGAGGCGTTCGCGGGTCAGCGGGTGGTCGTGGTGGGCGGGGGTGCCTCCGGTACGCAGCACCTGCTGGAGATCGCCCGGTACGCGGCCGCCACCACCTGGGTCACCCGGCGCCCGCCCGTCTACCACGAGGGCCCCTTCAGCGAGGAGTACGGCCGGGCGGCCGTCGCGCTGGTGGAGGAACGGGTGCGGCAGGGACTGCCGCCGCAGAGCGTCGTGACCGTGACCGGACTGCCGCTCAACGACGCGATCCGGCAGGGCATCGAGGACGGGATCCTCGACCGGCGGCCCATGTTCGACCGGATCACCCCCGACGGCGTGGAGTGGACCGACGGGCGGCGCGTCGACGCCGACGTCATCCTGTGGGCCACCGGCTTCCGGGCGGCCATCGACCATCTCGCGCCGCTGCGGCTGCGCGAGCCCGGCGGCGGGATCCGTGTCGACGGCACCCGCGCGGTCACCGATCCGCGCATCCACCTGGTCGGCTACGGCCCGTCGGCCAGCACCATCGGCGCCAACCGGGCCGGCCGGGCGGCCGTACGGGACATCAGGCGCCTGCTGGCCACGCGGCCGGCCGAGCCGGTCGCCGCGTGAGCCACCGCCGGGTCACTTGGCCGGGCTCGCGCTCTTCTGGTTGGCGTTGAACTCGGCGACGTTGCGCTGGTGCTGGGCGAAGTCGGCGGTGAACCGGGTGTCGCCCGGCTTCACGGTGACGAAGTACAGCCAGTCCCCCGGCGGCGGGTTGATCGCGGCGCGCATCGCGTCCTCGCCCGGGTTGTCGATCGGCGTGGGCGGCAGGCCCATGCGCTGGTACGAGTTGTAGGGGCTGTCGATGCGCGTGTCGCCGGCGCTGGTCCTGAGCGAGGCGCGGTTGAGGGCGTAGTTGACGGTGGAGTCCATCTGCAGCGGCATCCCGTGTTCCAGCCGGTTGAAGATGACCCGTGCCACCTTGCCCATGTCCGCCTTCGAGGCGGCCTCGGCCTGCACGATGCTCGCGATGGTGACCGCCTGGTACACGTTCATGGCGTTGCGCTGGGCGCCGGCCGCGACCGGGGCGCCGTTGAACTTCTTGTTCGCGGTGTCGACCATGTACGCCAGCAGGGACTCGGGGGTCGCCTTCCTGCCGTTGCTCTCCAGCGGATACGTCGCCGGGAAGAGATAGCCCTCCGGGTTGCCGTCGGCGTCGTTCGGCAGCTTCAGGCCGGCCTTGGCGATCGACCTCCTGGTACTGCCGGCGGGCAGCGCCAGGGCCTTGTCGACGGCGTCGTAGACCTGCCCCGCGCGCCAGCCCTCCGGGATGACCAGGGACGTCGGCCTGGCGTGCTGCTCCCTCTCCAGGGTCAGCAGCGGCACCGCCACGGCGGTGCCGGCCACGACGGCTCCGGTCGCGATGAGGGCGAACCGGCCCCTGCGCGTCAGTCGAATCGCGCTCCGAGTGCTCGGTGGCGGAGTGTTCTGGTCCATGCGGGCACGGTAACCCGCATATCGTCATAAACCCGGCATATTTTCAGCTTGTCGGTTCCAGTTGGGCATCCCGGCGTACGAGGGCCGCGTACCGCCCGTCGCGCTCCAGGAGTTCCTCGTGCGTGCCCCGCTCGGCCACCCGCCCGGAGTCGAGGACCACGATCTGGTCGGCACCCCGGATGGTGGACAGGCGGTGGGCGATGGTGAGCGTGGTGCGGTTGGCCGAGAGGGCGTCGATGGCGTCCTGGACGGCCGCCTCGGTACGGGTGTCCAGGGCGCTGGTCGCCTCGTCGAGGATGAGGACCGGCGGGTCGCGCAGGATGGTGCGGGCGATGGCCAGGCGCTGCTTCTCACCTCCGGAGAAGCGGTGGCCGCGCTCGCCGACGACCGTGTCGTAGCCGTCGGGCAGGGACGCGATGTGCTCGTGGATCTGGGCCGCCCTGGCCGCCGCCTCGAGTTCCGCGTCGGTGGCGTCCGGCTTGGCGAAGCGCAGGTTCTCGGCGACCGAGGCGTGGAAGAGGTACGTCTCCTGGGAGACGACGCCGACCGCACGGGCGAGGGTGTCGAAGTCGAGGTCGCGGACGTCGACGCCGTCGAGGGTGACTCGGCCGCCGGTGACGTCGTAGAGGCGCGGGACGAGATAGCCGAGCGTCGATTTTCCGGCGCCGGTCGGACCGACGACGGCGAGGCTGCTGCCGGCCGGGACGGTGACGTCGATGCCGTCGAGGATGGGCCCGCCCTTGTCGTCGTAGCGGAACTCGACGTCCTCGAAGCGGACCTCGCCCTTGATCTGGTCGAGGTGCACCGGGTTCTCGCGCTCGGTGATGTCGATGGGCAGGTCGAGGTACTCGAAGATGCGCTGGAAGAGCGCGAGCGAGGTCTGGATCTGGACACCGGTCGCCAGCAGGCTCACGGCCGGGCGGAACAGGCCCTGCTGGAGCGAGACGAAGGCGACGATCGTGCCGATGGAGACCTTGGGGCCGCCGAGTTGCAGGGCCATGCCCGCCGTCCAGTAGATGATCGCCGGCATGGCGGCCATGACGATGGTGATGACGGCCATCCGCCAGCGCCCGGCCATGTTGGAGCGCACCTCGAGGTCGACCAGCCCCTCGGACTCCTCGGCGAAGGACTTGGTCAGCGAGTCGGAACGGCCCATGGTGCGCCCGAGCAGGATCCCGCTGACGGAGAGCGACTCGGTGACGGTCGCGGCCATCGCGGCCATCTGCTTCTGGCGCTGGGTGGTGATCTTCTTGCGTTCGTTGCCGACACGGCGGCTGATCCACACGAACACCGGGAGCAGCAGGAGGGAGACGACGGTCAGCCGCCAGTCGAGGGCGATCATCGCGACGATGGTGGCGACCACGCTGGTCAGGTTGGAGACCAGGGAGGTGGCGGTGGAGGTGACGGTGGCCTGCATGCCACCGATGTCGTTGGCGATGCGGGACTGGACCTCACCGGTGCGGGTGCGGGTGAAGAACGCCAGCGACATACGCTGCAGACGGCCGTAGACCGCGGTGCGCAGGTCGTGCATGACGCGCTGGCCGACGGTGGTCGAGATCAGGGTCTGCAGCACACCGAAGACGCTGGTGAGGACCGCGCTGACGATCATGCCGAGCGCGAGCAGGCTGAGCAGTCCGGTGCGGCCCTGGGGGATGGCGACGTCCAGGGTCTCCTTGAGGAGGAAGGGCGTGGCCACGGACACCAGGGACGCGGCACCGACCAGCAGTCCGACGACCCCGAGGCGGCCGCGGTAGGGACGGAAGAGCTTCAGGATGCGGCGCACCTGCCGGGGCTGCTGCTTGGCGTCGGCCGGCGGTGTCCAACTGGGTTGGCGATCGGGATGCAATGGACTCCTACGGGAGTGGGACGACGAAGACTGGCGGAGCTTAGCTCATTGTTACCTATACTCACAATGAATGTCGTCCTGATATTGTTCCCGTATGACCACGCCCGATCCAGACGGCCTGCTCGCCGAGCAGTTGCTGCGGTTCACCCGCCGTGTGCACCGCATCCAGAAGCGGCACATCGAGCAGTGCGGCCTGGGGGTCACCCCGGCCCAGTCCCGGCTGTTGCGCACCCTGGCGCACTACGGCTCACCGCCGCGCATGGCCGATCTCGCCGAGCGCCTGGAAGTGGTCCCGCGGGCCGTGACCTCCCTGGTCGACGGACTGGAGGCGAACGGCAAGGTGCGCCGGGTGCCGGATCCGACGAATCGCCGGGTGATCCGGATCGAACTCACGGACGAGGGCCGCAAGGCGCTGAGCGAGGTACGGAGCGCTCGGCGCGCGGCCGCGGCGGAGATTCTGGCGCCGTTGAGCGATGAGCAGCGGGAGGTTCTGGGCGTATTGCTGGACACGTTGGTGGGCGGGGGGACGGAGTCGGGGGCGCGCTGCGGGTAGGTCGCACCCCTGAAGGTGGGTCCACCGGTCCGATCCAACGGGGCACGGGGAACTGCGCGAACAGCCCCCACACACCCGCAGCCGCCCACGAATCAGAACCCACCGAGCTACCGGGCGACAGAACCCTGCCGCTCCGGGGTCTCCACCTCGACGGCCACCTCCACGGCCGTCTCCCCGCCCAGCACCCGCCTCGCCCGCTCCAGATCCAGCGCCCCCTCCCAGCGGGACACGGCGAACACCGCGACGCAGTTGCCGAGCAGGTTCGTGACGACCCGCATCGAGTCCATGATCCGGTCCACGCCCAGCAGCAGCGCCACCGCCCCCGCGGGGATCGCCCCCAGCGAGGAAGCCGTCGCGGACAGCGCGAGGAAGGCGGAGCCGGGGATGCCCGCCATGCCTTTGCTGGTCAGCATCAGCACCAGGACCACGGTGATCTGCTGCCCCACCCCGAGGTCGACGCCCACCGCCTGCGCGATGAACAGCGTGCCGATGGAGAGGTAGAGCGAGGCGCCGTCGAGGTTGAAGGAGTACCCGGTGGGCAGCACCAGCCCCACCGCGTCGTCCCGTGCCCCGGCTGCGCGCAGCTTCTGCATCACGCGCGGCATCACGGACTCCGTGGACGCCGTACCGAGGGCGAGCAGCATCTCCTCACGGATGTAGCGCAGGAACTTCCACAGGCTCAGCCCGGTGACGATCCGCAGGGCGACGGCCAGCAGCACGATGAACAGCGCGGCGGCGACGTAGCACAGGACGATCAGCTTGGCGTACGTCTCGATCACGCCCAGCCCGTACTGGCCGATCAGGACGGCCATCGCGCCGAACACCGCGATCGGGGCCAGCCGCATCACGAAGCCGACGACCGCGAAGATGATCTCCTGCGCCTGTTCGACGGCGGGCAGCACCTGCGGCACCTTCGTGTGCCCGAGGTGCAGCAGCGCGGCGCCCACCAGACAGGCCAGGACGAGGACTTGGAGCAGGGAGTTCTCGGCGAAGGCGCCGATGAAACTGGTCGGCAGCGCGTTCAGGACGAACTCCGTGGTCGACGGCAGCGCACCGCCGCCGGTCTTCGCGTCGACCGCCTTCGCACTGAGCGTGGCCGGGTCCACGTGCATCCCGGCACCGGGCTGCACGACATTGGCCGCGAGCAGCCCGATGAGCAGGGCGAACGTGCTCGCCACCTCGAACCAGACCAGCGCCTTCAGGCCGATCCGGCCGAACGCCTTGAGGTCACCGGCCTTGGCGATGCCGACGACGACCACACAGAACACGAGCGGGGAGATGATCGTCTTGATGAGCCGCGTGAAACCGTCGCCGAGGGGCTGCAGATCGGCGGCGAAGCCGGGCCACAGCCTCCCGACGACGATTCCGAGCACGAGCGCGCAGAGGACCTGCGCGAACAGAGAGGTACGCAGTATGTGTGCGACGCGTCGTGGGGCGGACGTGACGGACGACGGCACGGGCACTCCTTGTGGGGGGACGTCAACCTCGCAGCAGCCGGAGAGACTTCTGCGATACGGAAAGCGGCTTCCGTGACGATCACTTTCGGGGCGCCGTTGATCCCGTCAGAAACCTCCGTGTTGCGCACACGTAAATCCCGTCCCATGTGACCCATCGCACACACTCGGCTCAGCAGCGCGAGCGGTCCTCCGTGAGCACCCCCTGAACGGTCGTCAGGGAGCGGTCGTAGCACCCTCCGGCCCCGTACAGCCGGTACCGCTCGCTCGTCGTGCCGACCGCGTGCCGCTGGTCGCGTGGAACCCCGGTCGTGTACGTGGCGTCACCGCTGACCGTGTCGTCCAGTCGCGACCAGCCGGTGCGCCGGCCGCCCCGCGTCTGGCTCACCGCAGCCCTGTCGCCGAGGGTCAGCACGGTGCGCAGCCGGGCGTCGTCGCCGATCGTGGTCGAGCCGTCCATCGTGTACGTCCGGTGCGAGGCCGTCGTCACGGCCGGTCCGCGCCCGTCGACGGTGACGGACTCGTCGTCGGTCCAGGTGGCGTCGAGGCCGTCGACGTTCTCGCCGTCGGTCCAGCGGTGCACGGAGGTGTTGGCCAGTGCGCGGCGGACGGTGGTCGTCACCCGGCCGTGCGAGGTGTCGACATATCCGGAGACGGTCAGCGCGTGGCCGGCCACGGTGTCCACCCGTTCCGGCGAACCGGCGGTGTAGGTGGAGGAGTTCGTGAGGGTCCCCGACCGGTTCTCGATCAGCTTGCCCGTCACCTGCGCCCTCTTGGCGTCCTGCCACACCAGCACATTGACCGGTGCGCTCCAGCCGCTCTGCCCCTCGGGCACGCCCACGACCGAGACCTCGAGCTTGTGCGGACGGCCGTCGTCGAGAAGGCCGGCGAAGGGGGTGAGGTCGTACTCGATCGGCTTGACGTCGAAGGCGCGGGGGCCCGGAATCACGTACCAGAGGAAGGGGTTGGACCAGCCTCCGGTCCACACGTGCGGGAACGGCGCGGCGATTCCGGCCAGTTGGCCGTCGACCTTGATCCGGACCTCCCGGTAGGGGCCGCCGTCGGCCTGGCAGGAGTACGGCGCCTTGTCGGGCACCGCCAGGTACCAGAACTCCTCGCAGCCGCCGCCCGATCCGGTGGCGTAGACCTCGGCGAGGACGCGTTCGCTGTTGCGCGGGGTGGTGAGGGTGTTGCCGTCGCCGAGGGTGAGGACCTTGTCGGGGGTCGCGGCGGCGGTCGGTCTCCCGGCGTAGAAGGTGAGCGTGACCTTGACGTCGATCACGCCGGTGTAGGTGTCGTCGACGACGTTCCCGATGAGCATCTCGACGTCCTGGCTGCGGCGGAAGGTGTCGCTGTACCGCGTGACGTCCTTCTCCACGGACCAGGCGATGCCGTCGGGCGAGGGCTCGGGGGTGGAGGTACGGAGGATCTCGACGCCGCCGACGTGCAGATAGCCGAGCCGGTCGTACTGCCGCCCCTTGACCTTGCCCTCGAGGCGCAGCACGACCTTGCTCCAGCGGTCGCCGCAGCCCGAGGGCGGGGTGTAGGTGCCCTTGTAGGGGGTGAAGTCCCGGAACTGCGCCTCGGCGAGGGTGACCTGGCAGGACGTGCCGTGCGGCTTCGCCACGGGCGGGGCCGCGGTGACCGGGTCGTGCCAGTCGGTGCCGAACTCGGCGGGTACGTCGGCGGACTGGGCCGGCCCCGCCCCGAGGAGGACACTCGCCAGGAGGGTGGCCCAGGCGAGCATGAACATGACGATCCGTCTCTTCATGGCCGGTGTTCTACGGCGAGTCACCCCCTTATGGCAATGAGGCCTCAGGCCTCCGTCAGCAGGAGGACCGGAGCTCCTCCGGGCGGAAAACCGTTTGCCAGCGCCCACGCTGCGAGGCGAACCTGTCACGGTTTGCTGCCGCCGCGAGCGGTTCCCTCCACCCCCCTGACACGAGCCACCGGGACGTCAGTCGTCATGCAGATTCAAGACCTTCCCTATCCCGATCCCGGCGTTCCGGACGCGCGTTCGGGTCCCCGATTCCTGTGGTGGCTGGGCCGCAATCAGCTGGGCGGACAGGTCAAGTCGCTCGCCTGGGGGCTGTTGCACTTCGTGGCGGTCTCCGGGCTGCCGTTCTGCGTGGGCCTGAGTGTGCAGGCCGTGGTGGACCGTTCCGGCACCCGGCTGGCCCTGACGGGCGGGCTGCTGGCGCTGTGCGGTTTCTGCATCGCGCTGGGCGACACCTTCCTGCACCGCACGGCCGTCACCAACTGGATCACCGCCGCCGCCCGGGTGCAGCAACTGCTCGCCCGCAAGGCTGCCGTGCTGGGCTCCGCGCTGACCCGGCGCGTGGCGGCCGGTGAGGTCGTGGCCGTCTCCACCGGTGACGTGGAGAAGATCGGCTGGTTCGTGGAGGCGGTCTCCCGGTTCACCGCGGCGGCCCTCACCGTGGTCGTGGTCTGCGTCGCCCTCGTCCTCTACCAGCCGGCGCTCGGCGTGGTCGTCGCCGTGGGCGTACCGGTGGTGGCGCTGGCCGTGCTGCCGCTGCTGCCCCGGGCCACCCGGCGGGCCGACTTCCAGCGCGAGAAGGCCGGCCGCGCCACCGAGCTGGCCTCGGACACGGTCGCCGGCCTGCGCGTACTGCGCGGCATCGGCGGCGAGGACCTGTTCCTCGACCGCTACCGCCGTGCCTCCCAGGAGGTCCGCCACGCCGCCGTGCGCAGCGCCCGCATGTGGTCCCTGATCGCCGCCGTCCAGGTCCTGCTGCCGGGCGTGCTGATGATCGTCGTGGTCTGGTACGGCGTCCATCTGGCCCAGCAGGGGCGCATCACCATCGGCGAACTGGTCACCGTCTACAGCTCGGTGATGGTGCTGAGCTATCCGCTCCAGCACTTCCACGAGATCGCCATGGCCTACTCCTTCTCGCGCCCCTCGGCCAAGCGGGCCGCGCGGGTGCTGTCGCTGGAGCGGGCCACGGACACCGAGGGCGTGCGCGGGGCCGACGTGCCGAGCGGGGATCTGTACGACCCCGCGACCGGTCTGCTGGCCCCCGCCGGCCGGCTCACCGCGGTGGTGTGCGGCGACCCGGACGCGGCGGGCCTGCTCGCCGAACGGCTGGGCGGCCACCCGGCGGACCAGGCCACGTCCGTCCTGCTGGGCGGGGTGCCCCTCGACGAGCTGCCGCTGGACACGGCCCGCACGGCCGTCCTCGTCCAGGACAAGGACCCGGTCCTGCTGTCCGGTTCGCTGCGCGAACTGCTCGACGTGCCCGCCTCGGGGAACGTCAGCGCCCAGGACGCGCTGGCGGCCGCGCAGTGCGAGGACGTGCTGGAGGCGCTGGCCCAGGCGTCGCTGGACGCAGAGGACCCCATGGACACGCGGATCACCGAGCGCGGACGGTCGCTGTCCGGCGGGCAGCGGCAGCGGCTCGCGCTGGCCCGGTCGCTGATCACCGACCCGGAGGTGCTGGTGCTGGACGAGCCGACCTCGGCCGTCGACTCGCACACCGAGGCACGGATCGCGCAGGGCGTACGCGGGCTGCGGGAGGGGCGCACGACCGTGGTGTTCACCTCCTCGCCGCTGCTGCTGGACCACGCCGACCGGGTCGTGCTGGTGCACGAGGGCCAGGTCATGGCGGTCGGCGTGCACCGCGAACTGGTGCACGACGAGCCCCGCTACCGGGCCGTGGTGACCCGGGAGACCGACGAAGAGGCCGTGCTGAGCGGCGTACTGAAGGAACTCGAAGAGATCGAGGAGACAGCATGATCGGCGTGGCGCCACCGGCCTACGACCCGGCGGCCCCGAAGACGGCGAACACCCTGCCGATCGGCGCCCCCGCGACCGTACGCGCGTATGTGGCCGAGCTGTTCCGCCGGCACCGGCGTGCCTTCCTGGTCCTGATCGGCGTCAACACGGCGTCCGTCATGGCCTCGTTGGTGGGCCCGTGGCTGCTCGGCGACCTCGTGCAGCGGGTGTCGGACGGCGCGCGGGAGCTTCATCTCCCGCTCGTCCTGTCGCTGTTCGCGCTGGCGCTGGCGGTCCAGGCGGTGTTCGTGCGCGAGGTGCGGCTGCGCGGGGCGATGCTCGGCGAACGGATGCTGGCCGACCTGCGCGAGGACTTCCTCGTCCGGTCGGTCGGACTGCCCCCGGGTGTCCTGGAACGGGCCGGAACCGGCGATCTGCTGTCCCGGATCACCACCGACATCGACCGGCTGGCCAACGCGATGCGCGAGGCCGTACCGCAGCTGGCGATCGGCGTGGTGTGGGTGGTACTGCTGCTCGGCGGTCTCGTGATCACGGTGCCGCCGCTGGCTCCGGCCGTACTGGTCGCCGTGCCGCTGCTGGTGGCCGGCTGTCGCTGGTACTACAAGCGGGCACCGTCCGCCTACCGCTCCGAGGCGGCGGGATACGCCGCCGTGGCCGCCGCCCTCGCCGAGACCGTGGACGCCGGACGCACCGTCGAGGCCCACCGCCTCGGCGACCGCCGGATCGAGCTGTCGGAGCGCCGGGTCAGGGAGTGGACGGCCTGGGAGCGCTACACGCTGTGGCTGCGCTCGGTCCTCTTCCCGGTCATCAACCTCACCCACGCCACCGTGCTCGGCTCGGTGCTGATGATCGGCGGCGTGTTCGTGCTCCGGGGCTGGATCGAGGTCGGCCAGCTGACGACGGGCGCCCTGATCGCCCAGATGCTCGTGGACCCGGTCAATCTCATCCTGCGCTGGTACGACGAGCTGCAGGTGGCCCAGGTGTCGCTGGCCCGGCTGGTGGGTGTGCGGGACATCGAACCGGGCGCCGGGGACGAGTCCCTGGCACCCGACGGACGCGACGTGCGCGCCGAGCGGGTGCACTTCGGCTACCGCGAGGGCGTCGACGTGCTGCGCCAGGTCTCCCTGGAGGTCGCCCCGGGCACCCGGCTGGCGCTGGTCGGCCCCTCGGGCGCGGGCAAGTCCACTCTGGGCCGGCTGCTCGCCGGGATCTATGCACCCCGGGACGGCCGCATCACCCTCGGCGGCGCGGAACTGTCCCGGATGCCCGCCGAACGCGTCCGCTCGCATGTGGCCCTGGTCAACCAGGAGCACCACGTCTTCGTGGGCTCTCTGCGCGACAACCTGCTGCTCGCGCGGACCGACGCGGTGGACGCCGAGCTGTGGGCGGCCCTCGGGGCGGTCGACGCCGACGGCTGGGCGCGGGCTCTGGACGACGGCCTGGACACCGAGGTCGGCTCCGGCGGGACCGCGCTCACCCCGGCGCAGGCCCAGCAGATCGCGCTGGCCCGGCTGGTGCTGGCCGACCCGCACACGCTGGTCCTCGACGAGGCGACCTCGCTGCTGGACCCGCGAGCGGCACGTCACCTCGAACGCTCCCTCGCCCGGGTCCTCGACGGCCGCACCGTCGTCGCCATCGCCCACCGCCTGCACACCGCCCACGACGCCGATGTCATCGCCGTCGTGGAGAACGGCCGCATCAGCGAACTGGGCAGCCACGACGACCTGGTCGCAGCCGAGGGCGCGTACGCGGCACTGTGGCACTCCTGGCACGGGTGATCCGGGGAGCGCGGGACCGAGTGGGCCGGGAGACGCGGGTTCGGGTGGGCCGGGAGGCACGGGTTCGGGTGGGCCCGAAGCCGCGGGGCCGGGAGCGCGGAGGCGCGAGCCCGGAAGCCCGGAGGCGCGAGCCCGGAGGCCCGAGCCCGGAAGCCCGGAGGCCCGAGCCCGGAGGCGCGAGGCCGGGAGGCCGGAGGCGCGAGGCCGGGAGGCCGGTGCGGCGCAGGGGTGAGGTGGGGAGCGCGGGAGCGGGCGGGCCGGGGCCGCCCCGGACCGGCGCACGGGTGAGCCGGGGAGGCGCGGGGATCGAGTGGGCTCATGGGCGCACCGGTGAGCCGGGAGACGCCGGAGCGGAGTGGGCCCATGGGGCGCACCGGTGAGCCCGCGCCCGTCGGCACGGACCCGACCCGGCCACCGGCGTGCAGGCCCACGGGCCTTCCTCACGGTCCCCGGCGTCTCCTCGCCCCGTGCCGTTGCGCGGTGCCGAACGGGGGTGGAAGTCTGGATACCGGCACCGGCTCGGGGAGTGCCCGGGGACCGTGGACGCGTCCCCGGCACGGCCTGTGCTCCGCGCCCGGTGGCGACACCCGGCGTGGTGAGGGCCGGTCCCCACCACCTGGAGGTACCCGTGAACAGCGCCGACGGATGGGGAGACGACGTCTACCAGCCCGACGGAGACGACCAGCGTGAGGACACGGGGCTGCTCGACTCCGAGGACACCCTGGAGTACGACGGTGTGGGAGACCCCCTCGACCGCGGCTGGTCCCCTCCGGAGCGGCCCTGGGCCGTGGAGCACCTCGGTGTGACGGCCGCCGAACGGCGGGTCGGGGAGACGCTGGACCAACGGCTCGCCGAGGAACTGCCCGACCTCACCAACAGCGAGGGCGACGGTCTGGGCGACTGCGACGGCACCGACGGGGAACTCCTGGACAACGAGGTCGGCGCGGTCCGCTCCGGCCGGCTCGTGGCCCCCGACGAGGGCGCGCACGAGGACGAGGAGAGCGCGCTGGTCGCCACCGACGTGGGCATCGACGGCGCGGCGGCCTCCGCCGAGGAAGCCGCCATGCACATCGTCGACGAGGACGCGCTGTCCGGCTGATCCACCTTTACCGCTGACGGCAAGGAGCAGGCATGCAGCAGGACAAGCACCCCGACTACCACCCCGTCGTCTTCCGCGACCGCGCCGCCGGCTACGCCTTCCTCACCCGGTCCACCGCGAGCAGCGACCAGACCATCGAGTGGGACGACGGCGAGACCTACCCGGTGGTGGACGTGGAGATCTCCTCGGAGAGCCACCCCTTCTACACCGGCAAGGCCCGCACCGTGGACTCGGAGGGCCGCATCGCCCAGTTCGAACGCCGCTACGGCTCGGGCGCGGGCCAGGGGACCTGAGCGGGGCCGGGCTGCTGGGGGACGGCCGCTGCGGCGGAGGGAGCCTGGGCGGAGGGCGCCTTCTTCTACATCCCGCTCGCCGTGATGGGCCGCCCGTCGGCCGGGGTGTCCCCGGCCCAGCAGTGGAGGCGCCGACCGGGTCGGCCGGGCTGGGGCCGGTTTTCGGGGCCCGCTCAGATGAAGTTCAGTGCCGCCGCGCAGCCCACCCCGCCCAGCAGCATGAACGCCGGCATCAGCACCTTCAGCTCGACCCAGCTGCCCGCCCGGAACCGCATGATCTTGGGCGGGCCCACGGGGTACCAGCGCTTGCGGCCCACCGGGATCGGCCACAGGATCGGGCAGCCGGAGACGGTCAGCGCGTCGCCGATGTCGTGCACTATCGCCCCCAGCACGATCGGCAGCCCCAGCCACAGGTACTGCTGGCCCGGCTGCGTGAACAGCCAGTCCGAGCCGTTGCCCGGCTTGTCCAGTATCCCGGCGAGGATCCAGGCGCTGGTCCCCGCCAGCAGCCACACCAGGACATCGCTGCTGGAGCCGCGGGCCGCCCGCCACAGCAGGCCCTCGATGGCCAGCACCATGTGGACGAAGAGGATGGCGAGGACCGCCCAACGGCCACCCGTCACGGCCGCGGCCGCCGTACCCCCACCGATCAGGACGGCCCACAGCCAGGTGTGAGTGAGCGTGCGGTGGCCGCCGGACCGGCGCGGGTCGCCCTGCTTCCTCGTCGCCTTGTAGACGGCGTAGGAGAGCTTGTCGACGATCTCGCACAGCCCGCGCGAGAGCGGACCGAACGCCCTGGAGATGGTGGCCGCCTTGTGGTCGAGGTCCGGGGCGAGGGCCGCTCCGGCGCAGATCAGGGCACCGACCAGGAGGACCGGCCAGGGCATCGGGTGTCCCGCCGCGGCGGCCGCGGCACCGACGCCGAGCCAGGCCGCGGCCCCCGACAGTGAGTGTGCTGGTCCCATCATGGCCGTTCCCCGCCCCATTCCTCGTGTACCGCTGTCCAGTTGACCGGGTGCGCTGACGCTCCGTCGGCGACACAGCGTACTGGTCGTGATCTTCGACCTCGCATCCGATTCCCCTATGGAGGAGGACGCCAGGCAAGATGGGTCCGTGACACTCATCGATCAGCTTCCTTCGACCGCCGACCCCGACGCCCTCTACGAAGCCTTCGACTCGTGGGCCCAGGAGCGCGGTCTGACGCTCTACCCCCACCAGGAGGAGGCGCTGATCGAGGTGGTCTCCGGCGCGAACGTGATCGTGTCGACACCCACCGGCTCCGGCAAGAGCATGATCGCGGCGGGTGCCCACTTCGCCGCGCTGGCCCGCGACGAGGTCACCTTCTACACGGCGCCGATCAAGGCGCTGGTCTCGGAGAAGTTCTTCGAGCTGTGCAAGATGTTCGGCACCGAGAACGTGGGCATGCTGACCGGCGACGCGTCCGTCAACGCCGACGCACCCGTCATCTGCTGCACCGCCGAGGTGCTGGCGTCGATCGCGCTGCGCGACGGCAAGGACGCGGACGTCGGCCAGGTGGTCATGGACGAGTTCCACTTCTACGCGGAGGGCGACCGCGGCTGGGCCTGGCAGATCCCGATCCTGGAACTCCCCCAGGCGCAGTTCATCCTGATGTCGGCGACGCTCGGCGACGTGTCCTTCTTCGAGAAGGACCTCACGCGCCGCACCGGCCGCCCCACGTCGGTGGTCCGCTCGGCCACCCGCCCGGTGCCCCTCTCCTACGAGTACCGGCTCACCCCGCTCACCGAGACCCTCACCGATCTGCTGGAGACCAGGCAGGCGCCGGTCTACATCGTGCACTTCACGCAGGCCCAGGCCGTGGAGCGGGCGCAGGCGCTGATGAGCATCAACATGTGCTCGAAGGAGGAGAAGGAGCAGATCGCCGAGCTGATCGGCAACTTCCGCTTCACCACCAAGTTCGGCCGCAACCTCTCCCGCTACGTCCGACACGGCATCGGCGTCCACCACGCCGGCATGCTGCCCAAGTACCGGCGCCTGGTGGAGAAGCTCGCGCAGGCCGGCCTGCTGAAGGTCATCTGCGGTACCGACACCCTCGGCGTGGGCGTCAACGTCCCCATCCGCACCGTGCTCTTCACGGCGCTGACCAAGTACGACGGCAACCGGGTGCGCACGCTGCGGGCGCGCGAGTTCCACCAGATCGCGGGCCGGGCCGGGCGGGCGGGCTTCGACACGGCGGGCTTCGTCGTCGCGCAGGCGCCCGAGCACGTCATCGAGAACGAGAAGGCCCTCGCGAAGGCGGGCGACGACCCGAAGAAGCGTCGCAAGGTCGTGCGCAAGAAGGCGCCGGAGGGCTTCGTCGGGTGGACGGAGAACACCTTCGAGAAGCTCATCGCCTCCGAGCCGGAGCCGCTGACCTCGCGGTTCCGGGTGACGCACACGATGCTGCTGTCGGTGATCGCCCGCCCGGGCAACGCCTTCGAGGCGATGCGGCATCTGCTGGAGGACAACCACGAGCCGCGCAAGCAGCAGCTGCGGCACATCCGCCGGGCCATCGCGATCTACCGCTCGCTGCTGGACGGCGGCATCGTCGAGAAGCTCGACACGCCGGACGCCAGCGGCCGCATCGTCCGTCTCACCGTGGACCTTCAGCAGGACTTCGCGCTCAACCAGCCGCTGTCCACCTTCGCGCTCGCCGCGTTCGAACTCCTCGACCCCGAGTCGCCGTCCTACGCCCTGGACATGGTCTCCGTGGTCGAGTCGACGCTGGACGACCCCCGGCAGATCCTCGTCGCCCAGCTCAACAAGGCGAAGGGCGAGGCCGTGGCCGCGATGAAGGCGGACGGCGTCGAGTACGAGGAGCGCATGGAGCGCCTCCAGGACATCAGCTACCCCAAGCCCCTGGAGGAACTGCTCTTCCACGCGTACAACACGTACCGCAAGAGCCATCCGTGGGTCGGTGACCATCCGCTGTCGCCGAAGTCCGTCATCCGCGACATGTACGAACGGGCGCTGTCCTTCACGGAGTTGGTGTCCTTCTACGAGCTGGCCCGCACCGAGGGCATCGTGCTGCGCTACCTCGCCAGCGCCTACAAGGCCCTCGACCACAACATCCCCGACGACCTGAAGTCCGAGGACCTGCAGGACCTCATCGAGTGGCTCGGCGAGACGGTCCGCCAGGTCGACTCCAGCCTGCTGGACGAGTGGGAGCAGCTGGCGAACCCGGAGGAGATGACCGCCGAGGAGGCCCAGGAGAAGGCGGACGAGGTCAAGCCCGTCACCGCCAACGCGCGTGCCTTCCGCGTCCTGGTCCGCAACGCCCTGTTCCGCCGCGTCGAGCTCGCCGCCCTGGACCAGGTGGAGGAGCTGGGCGAGATGGACGCCGACTCCGGCTGGGACGCGGAGGCGTGGGGCGAGGCGATGGACAAGTACTGGGACGAGTACGACGACCTCGGCACCGGCCCCGACGCCCGCGGCCCGAAACTGCTGGTGATCCAGGAGGAGCCGCAGAACGGTCTGTGGCGGGTCCGGCAGATCTTCGACGACCCGAACGACGACCACGACTGGGGCATCAGCGCGGAGATCGACCTCGCGGCCTCCGACGCGGAGGGCCGTGCGGTCGTCCGTGTCACCGACGTCGGACAGCTGTGAGCCAAGGAGCGACGCACCCATGACGAACCCGGCCGAGAGACTGGTGGACCTGCTCGACCTGGAGCAGATCGAGGTCAACATCTTCCGTGGCCTGAGCCCCCACGAGTCCCTGCAACGGGTCTTCGGCGGCCAGGTGGCGGGCCAGGCGCTGGTCGCCGCCGCCCGCACCACGGACGGCGACCGCCCTGTGCACTCGCTGCACGCGTACTTCCTGCGCCCGGGGCGGCCGGGCGTGCCGATCGTGTACCAGGTCGAGCGGGTCCGCGACGGCAGGTCGTTCACCACGCGCCGGGTCACCGCCGTGCAGCAGGGCCGCACGATCTTCAATCTCACCGCCTCCTTTCACAAGCCTGAGGAAGGTCCCTTCGAGCACCAGCTGCCGCCGGCCCGCAAGGTCCCGGACCCGGAGTCCCTGCCGACGGTCGTGCAGGAGATCCAGGAGCATCACGGCGCGCTGCCGGAGCAGTTGGAGCGAATGGCGCGCCGTCAGCCCTTCGACATCCGCTACGTGGACCGTCTGCGCTGGACCCCGGAGGAGATCAAGGAAGCCGAGCCGCGCAGTGCCGTGTGGATGCGCGCGGTCGGACCGCTGGGCGACGACCCGGTGGTGCACACCTGCGCGCTGACCTACGCCAGCGACATGACCCTGCTGGACGCCGTGCGCATCCCGGTCCAGCCCCTGTGGGGTCCGCGGAGCTTCGACATCGCGTCGCTGGACCACGCCATGTGGTTCCACCGGCCGTTCCGCGCGGACGAGTGGTTCCTGTACGACCAGGAGTCGCCGATCATGACGGGCGGCCGGGGCCTGGCCCGTGGGCGGATCTACGACGTGGAGGGACGCCTGCTGGTGTCCGTGGTCCAGGAGGGCCTGTTCCGGCCGCTGTAGGTCAGGGGTTTCTGCGGCGCAGCCAGCCGAGCAGCCCCCGGAAGCGCTCGCCGGCGTCGACAGTGGGCGGGGCCGGCTCCGCCGACGCTGGTACTCGGTGCATCCGTTCCTCCCGCGTCTGGGGAGCCGGCCGCGTCGGTTCCTCTGCCGCTGCGGGCGTCGGCCTCGGCTCCTCCGCGGCCGTCTGCGCCTGCCGGGGCCGTGGTGCCGGGTGCTGTGTGCGGGCGATGTCCAGTGCGTGCGCGAGGTCGGCGCGGAACCAGCCGATCTCGTCCGGTTCGTCGGCCTTGAGGATCCGCTCGGCGAGCTCCGCGGTGGGTGAGCCGGGGGCGCCGTAGGACACGGGCTTGGGCAGGAACCGGCTCAAGTGGGCGTGCTCGTACGGGTCCTTGACGATGTCCGCGACCTGGACGGGGTCGAGCAGCGAGGCCACCGCCGCCGCCCTGGCCCAGGGGTGGCCCGCGGCCTGCCGGGTCAGGAACCCGAGCCGGCGACCGCGCCAGTTGCGCCGCCGCGCGTCCATGCCCTCCTCCAGCTTCTGGCGCAGATCGGCATGCGTACGGCCGCTCAGGAGGGGCGTGTTGTCCTCGTCGGCCGCGAACTGCCGTAGCTCGTCGGCCAGATAGAGCCAGACCACGGCCCGATAGCGATTGAGGTAGAAGCGCACCGGCACGATCATGCCCAGCCGGGCGAGCCGGGTGAACCTGCCGGTGGAGACCTCCAGCAGAGCCGCGGCCGCCGTGGTGCCGACGACCTCGACGCGTTTCAGCAGTGTCTCGGGAAATTCGTCCTGGGCACGCAGCCGGTCGATCTCGGCGCGGGTGACGCGCCGTCCGCCCCCGCCCTCGTCGGGGACGGTACGGACGAGTCCGAGATCGGCCGCGAGGTCGAACTCGCCTCGTTTCAGCCCCAGTTCCCGCGCGGCGCGGCTGGGTGTGTACGCCTGGGCGGTCGATGGCGTGACGATGTTGCCCGACATGATCTCTCCCCCGTGGAGTAGGCGGCCGCCGCCGTTCGTGCGGCCTGGGAAAAACCGTAGCCGCTGGGGCGGATCTCGTGGCGGGCCTGTGGATAACTCCACGGGAGAGGGAGAATCAGCAGGTCAGGCGTCTGGGAACGGGGATCGGTCGGGCTGTCGGGCCTCCACGTCGAGGTGTTCGCCTACGCGGTTGACGAGCAGGGTCATCTCGTAGGCGATCTGCCCGATGTCGGCCTCCGCGGCGCTGAGGACGCACAGACAGCTGCCGGTCCCGGCGGCGGTGACGAACAGCACCGCGTCGTCGAACTCGACCATCGTCTGCCGTACTCTGCCCGCGCCGAAGTGGCGTCCCGAGCCCTTGGCCAGGCTGTGCAGCCCGGACGAGACGGCGGCGAGATGCTCGGCGTCCTCGCGCCGCAGGCCCGTGCTCGCTCCCGTCACCAGCCCGTCGTTGGACAGGACCAGCGCATGTCGCACATGTTCGACGCGCTCGGTCAGGTCGTCCAGCAGCCAGCCAAGTGTCTGGTTCTGCGCCATGTTCCGGATCTCCCCGTGTGACGACTCCCCCTGGCCGGAGGATCTCTCGTCAGCCTTCCCCACCATTGCGCCCGCGGGCAAGGAGGATGGGGGCATGGCACAGAAGATGACCGATGAGGAATGGCGGGCGTTCGTCTCGGACGGCACCCGCACCGCGAAATTGTCGACCGTCCGGGCCGACGGGAGTCCGCACGTGACGCCCATCTGGTTCGTCCTGGACGGCGACGACCTGGTGTTCAACACCGCCAAGACCAGCGTGAAGGGGCGGAACCTGGCCCGGGACGGGCGGGCGGCGCTGTGTGTGGACGCCGACCGGCCGCCGTACGACTTCGTCGTGCTGCAAGGGCGCGCCCACATCTCGGAGGACCTCGAGGAGGTGCGGTACTGGGCCACCCGCATCGGCGCGCGGTACATGGGCGAGGACCGGGCCGAGGAGTTCGGGGCGCGCAACGGCGTGCCGGGCGAACTCCTCGTGCGCGTCACGATCGACAAGGTCCTGGCGGAGAAGGCCGTCGCGAACTGACGTCGGTCAGCCGACCGAGTCCAGCAGCCGGGCGGTGTGCATCCGCCCGGCGTACTCGACGAGCCGGATCAGCACCTCCTTCCCGGAGTCGCGGTCCCGGGCGTCGCAGAGCACCACCGGAGTCCCCTGGTCGAGGTCGAGGGCGCGTGAAACGTCCTGTGCGTTGTAACGGCGGGCGCCGGAGAAGCAGTTGACGGCCACCACGAACGGGATGTGCCGGTGCTCGAAGTAGTCCACGGCGGGGAAGCAGTCCTCGAGGCGCCGGGTGTCGGCGAGGACCACGGCACCGAGGGCCCCTTGTGACAGTTCGTCCCACAGGAACCAGAAGCGGTCCTGGCCCGGGGTGCCGAAGAGGTAGAGCGACAGGCCGGAACGGATGGTGATGCGGCCGAAGTCCATGGCGACGGTGGTCGTGACCTTCTGGTCCACGCCGTCGGTGTCGTCCACCCACTGCCCGGCCTCGCTGAGCAGCTCCTCCGTGCGCAGCGGCCGGATCTCGCTGACCGCGCCCACCAGGGTGGTCTTGCCCACGCCGAATCCGCCGGCGACCAGTATCTTCAGCGCCAGCGCGGCCGTCTCGCCGCCGTCGGCGTCGGAGTGCTCGGAGACCATGGATCACTTCTCTCGGGAGTGCCGACAACGGTCGGCATCGGTCGAAATCAGCATCATGACAACTGCGTCCCTTCTCCGTGGGATTGGACCGCTTTTTGCCCGATGCGACCGACCGGTACCTGTTCGGTGTCCGGGTGGGTGCACAAGTCGGGACCGTCCGTGCCCGGGTGGTTGTGAACTGTCGTCTACAGCGCGCGCAGCCCCTCGATCACCTCGCGCAGAATCCGTTCGTCGGGAAGCTGGGCGGGCGGTACCGGGCGGCTGACGGTGACGCAGCCCAGTTCGAGCAGGTCGCCCAGAAGCACCCGGACCACGCCGACGGGCAGGTCGGCTCCCGCGGCGAGCTCGGCGACCGACTGGGTCTCGGTGCGGCACAGGTCGAGCAGGGCCCGGTGCTCCGGACCGAGCCCGCCCACCTCGTCGGGGCCGGGCGCGCCGGCGTCCAGCGTGACCAGGGCGATCAGGTCGAAGCGGACCCCCGTGGGGCCAGGCCTGGTGCGTCCGCCGGTCATGGCGTACGGCCGTACGAGAGGCCCGGCCTCGCCGTCGTACCACTGGCTGCCCGGCTGCTGCTGCCCGGCGCCGGTCCTGTCGTCGCTCATGTCGCGCGGACCGCCTCTCGCGTCAACCGGCGGCCGGGGGCCGCGCGGCGACGCGCGGCGCCGTGTACAGGTGCTCGCCGACCCGTTTGACCAGCCGGGCCATCTCGTAGGCGACCAGGCCGATGTCGGCGGTCACGGCGGTGAGCACGGCGAGGCAGGAGCCGTCGCCTGCCGCGGCCACGAACAGGAAGCCGTCGTCCATCTCCACCATGGTCTGGCGCACCCCGCCCGCGCCGAAGTGCCGTCCCGCCCCCTTGGCCAGGCTGTGGAAGCCCGAGGCGACCGCGGCGAGGTGTTCTGCGTCCTCGCGGCGCAGGTCGGTGGACGCGCCCACGGCGAGCCCGTCGTTGGACAGGACCACCGCGTGCCGCACCTCGGTCACGCGCAGCACCAGGTCGTCCAGCAGCCAGTCGAGTTCGCCGGACTTTCCCCACTCCCGGCTTCGCTCGTGCGGGGGGACCCCCATGTCTGCCCTCGTGTTCGGATCCTGGATCATGCGCGATCTCCTTCGCTGCTGTCGCTGCGCGCTGTGTGGTCGGGTGTGGCACCGCGGCCGAGCTGCCTGCCGCCGCCGCGCGCCCAGCCGTCGCGGTAGGCCGCCATGCGGTCGCGCACGACCTCGGGGGTGCGCTGGTCCTCGTGGCGGGGGCCGGAGTTCTGGGTGGCCGGTTTCTCGGTGCGTCGCTCGCGCAGTTGGGGGGCGAGGCTGGCCTGGCGTACCCGGCGGGGCAGGTCGTCGTTGTCCTCGGCGTCGTCCTGGGGTCGGTGCAGGCGCAAGGTGGTGACTCCGGGAGGTGGGGGTTCGGCCGCCCTGTTCGCCGCCGCCGCTGCGGGGGCCGCGAGGGCGGGCCGCTCGGCCAGGGCCGGTACGGACTCCTGCCGCTCGGCGCCGGGTACGCGCGCGTACTCGCGTTCCTCGTGGCGTTCCGCCTCGGCGGCGGCCCTGCGGGGGGAACGTTCCGCCGCGCCGCCGTGCAAAAGGGCGGTGGGCAGCAGTACGACCGCGGTGGTGCCTCCGTAGGGGGAGGTGCGCAGGTGCACCTTGATGCCGTGACGGGCGGCGAGCCGGCTGACCACGAACAGCCCGAGCCGGTCGCTGTCGAAGAGGTCGAGGGCCTCGGACTGTTCGATGCGGCGGTTGGCCTCGGCGAGGGTCTCGCCGCCCATGCCCAGACCCCGGTCCTCGACCTCCACGACGTAGCCGTTGCCGACGGGTTCGCCGGTGATGCGCACGCGCGTGTGCGGCGGCGAGAACTGGGCGGCGTTCTCGACGAGTTCGGCGAGCAGATGGGTGAGGTCGGCGACGGCCGCGCCGATGACGGCCGCCTCGGGGAGCTGGCGTACCTCCACGCGCGCGTAGTCCTCGACCTCGGACACGGCCGCGCGCACCACGTTGGTCAGGGAGACCGGCATGCGCCAGGCCCGGCCGGGTGCGGCGCCGGAGAGGATGATCAGGCTCTCGGCGTGGCGCCGCATACGGGTGGTGAGGTGGTCGAGGCGGAACAGGTCGCTGAGTTCGTTGGGGTCGTCGGAGCGGCGCTCCATGCTGTCCAGGAGGCTGAGCTGGCGGTGGACGAGGATCTGGCTGCGGCGGGCGAGGTTGACGAACACCCCGGAGATGCCACTGGCGAGCTCCGCGCGCTCGATGGCGGCCCGCAGGGCGGCACGGTGCACGGTGCCGAGCGCTTCGGCGACCTGTCCGGTCTCGTCCTCGGCGGGTGGTCCCGGCGGGGCCTCGGCCTCGACGTCGATCTCCTCGCCGGCGCGCAGCTTGCGCATCGCCTCGGGCAGGTTGCGGCGGGCGATCTCCAGGGCGCTGTTGCGCAGGCTGACCAGTTCGACGACGAGACCGCGGCCGATGCGTACGGAGATGACGAGCGAGGCGGCCACGGCTGCGAGGCCGAAGAGAACGGCGGCGCCGGCCGGGGTGAGCAGTCCGCGCGTGAACGGGTCGGCGCGCTCGGCGACTCCGTGTCCCGCGTCGGCCTCGATCATGCGCATGCCGTCCTGCACGCGCGTGTGTGCCTTGTCCCAGGTGTCCTCCGGTGCCGCTGCCTGCAGCGGGCCCGGGGCGCCGTCGACGATCCGGTCCTCCGCGTCGCCGAGGGCGGTGTAGGCGCTGTCGGCGGCGAGAGTGTGCCAGGCGTCGCGCTCGGAGCCGCTCAGGTCGGCGACGGCGGCCTCGGTGAGGGTGCGTCGGGTCTGCGCGGCACCGGTGAACAGACGCAGCCGTTGCCCGCTCAGGCCCTCGGCAGGGCGCGCACCGGCGAGGATCGCGTCCTCCTGGGCCAGTGACTCGCCCGCGCGGGAGAACTCGAGCAGTACGCGCGCGTCGGAGCCGAGGTCGGCGTCCTGGATGCCGGTGAGGGCGCCGTCCACCGCGAAGGCGTCGGCGACGGTCCTGGTGTACCGGCGGTACGTTTCAGCCCAGTCGGCGCGGCGGTCGAGAACCTGGCTGCGCAGGGCACGCAGCTGCTCGGCGCCGGTGACGAAGGCCCGCAGCCGCCGGGCCACTCCGGTGGGCAGCTCGGTGCTGTCGGCGACGGTGTGGTCGTCACCGAGGCGCAGCCTGGCCACGGCGTCGTCGGTGCGCTCGGTGAGTTTCATGTAGCCGCCGCGCTGCCCCACGGACGGGGCGGAGGCGTATCCCACGGCGGCCGTTCGTTCGGCCTGCAGCGCGGCGACGGCCGTGCCGACGGGTGAGCGGATCTCGGTGTCGACGCGTTGCAGCTGACGCAGCCGGGAGACGTCCTGGGCGGTGGTGACGGTGGCGTAGGCCCACAGGGCGAGCAGCGAGACGACCGGCACCATCAGCAGACAGACGATCTTGGCGCGGACGGTGCGGGGGCGTATTCGCCAGGGCCCCCCGCGCGCGGGCGGATCCTGCGGCACCGCGCCGAGGGGTTCCTCCGTGCTTTCGTCGGCCGGCGGTCCCGCGTGGGCGCGACGGCCGCGCACGGGAGGCGAGGGCGGCGCCTCGGCGCCGGTGGTGGGGCTCCTACGGGGTGTACGCATGGACTCCTCGCTCAGGAGTGGTTCGTGGGCGTGCCGTCGGCGCCGGATCCGGCACTAGCCGGGGACGCTCTCGACCGGCCGTTGCGCCGAGGCGGAGGCCTCGCGCTCCCCCGTCGTCGGTGACAGCGCGACGAAGGCGGAGGTCAGGAACAGGTAGGACCCGAGGCCGACGGCGAGGGGGAAGATGAACTGCATCGCCGTGGCCCCGGGCAGGGGCTGGCTCGAGGGGGTGACCCGGACGCTCACCGCGAACATCCCGGTGTAGTGCATGCTGCTCACGGCGGCGCCCATGATCAGGGAGGCGACGGTGACGGCGACGGGCGACTTGATGTTGAGTGCCGCCCACAGGGCCGCCGTGGCGGCGACGACGGCGATCAGCACGGAGAGGCCGACGAGGGCCGGGTCGTAGCTGACGTGTCCGTGCAGCCGTACCGCCGCCATGCCCAGGTAGTGCATGCTCGCGACGCCGAGTCCGGTGGTGAGTCCGCCGAGGAACAGCGCCCGGTTGCGGTCCCGGCTGTAGCCGACGGCGAAGACACCGGCACACACGACCAGGACGGCGACGAGCAGGCTGGCGATGGTGAGCGGCACGTCGTAGCGGATCTCGGTGCCGCTCACGCCGAAACCGAGCATGGCCACGAAGTGCATGGTCCAGATGCCGGTGCCGATCGCGGATGCGGCGGTGATCAGCCAGTTGCGGCGCGAGCGGCCGGTGGCGCCGAGGGCGCGAACGGTGCAGCGCAGCCCGAGCGCGGCGCCTATGCAGGCCATCACGTACGACAGTACGGGGGTCAGCCAGCCGAAGGTGGCGTGGTCCAGGTGTCCCATGGCCCCGGGACGGTAGCCCCGTCACGGGTGCACAAAGGGGGCGCATTTCGAAAAGTGTTGGAATATGACGCAGAGAGGTAGCTGAGCGACCGCGTCGCGCTCGAACGTGTGCGCAGCGGCGTCATCCCTGTCGGTGAGAGATCATGCGGTCATGAGTGAGGAGCACACCCACGTCCAGGACTTCTTCGGCACCCGCGCCGCCGGCTGGGACAGCAGGTTCCCCGACGACGGTCCCGCCTACACGGCGGCGGTGGCCGAGCTCGGGCTGCGCGAGGGCGACCGGGTGCTCGACGCGGGCTGCGGCACCGGGAGGGCACTGACGCCGCTGCGCGCGGCCGTGGGGGCCTCGGGGGTGGTCGTAGGAGCCGATCTGACACCGGAGATGCTCCAGGCCGCCGTGCGGGCCGGCAGGGACCGTGACGGGCGGCTGCTGCTCGCCGACGTGGCCGCGCTGCCGCTGCGGTCGGCCGCGCTGGACGCGGTGTTCGCCGCGGGGCTGATCGCGCACCTTCCTCAGCCGGGCGAGAATCTGCGGGAGTTGCGGCGCGTGACGCGTCCCGGCGGCACGCTCGCGCTGTTCCATCCCATCGGCCGCGCCGCGCTCGCGGCCCGCCAGGGGCGGCAGATCACCCCGGACGACCTGCGCGCCGAGCCCAACCTCGGCCCTCTGCTGGCCGGTTCGGGCTGGCGGATGACCTCGTACGTCGACGAGGACAGCCGCTTCCTCGCCCTGGCCGTGCGCGTGGACTGACGGTCACAGCCGGCCCGCGACCGCCGCCACGACGGCGTCGGGGTTGTCGAACATGACGACCGGCCGCTGCGCGCCGAGGAACTGCCCGATCATTTTCGGCATGGCCTGCTGACCATCGCCCGGGCCACCTCGCGGGCCGAGCTCAGCCGGCTGCGGGACACCATCGCCTCACTCGGCGGATGACCCCTCCTGGCGCCGCACCGGGCATCCTCCGAAGCCGGGGACAGGACGTGTGCCCAACCGATTCAGCTCGTAGCCGTTCGGGTAGCCCCTGACCTCCCGATTCTGGCGCGCGTAGTGGGGTGCCCTGCGTGGCGGCAACAGCCGGACGAGGCGGCCACGCGCGCGTACCGCACGACGTACGCACGCGCGCGTGACGGCGCCCGGAGGCGGGTAGCGGAAGGCCCGAAGGAGGTGGTCATCGAGCAGGGAGAGCGTGACGGTGCGCAGGAGGGGTGCGAGGGGACGCGGGTACCAGGAGGCCATCAGGGCCAGGGTGGCGTCCGAGACACGGCGCGCGTTCTCGTCCCAGGCGAAGTGGGCCTCCTCGTAGGCGTCGAGACAGGCCTCGAACTCCTCGTAGGACCCGGGGATGTCCTTGATGCCCATGTGCCGCCCCAGGGTGCGGTAGTGCTCGGCGGCGGCCACGGTCTCGTGCCGCGACAGCCGGCGCCAGCCGTAGGCGTCGATCCACCGCTTGGGCATGACCACGAAGGTGCACAGGACGTAGCGCATGTCGTCGTCGGCGATGTCGTAGGCGCGGTGCATCTGGTTGATCCGGCGGATCGCGGTGCGGCCCTGTTCGCCGGCGAAGCCGTGCTCGACGACCGCGTCCAGGAGCAGCGTGGTGTCGTCGTACCGCTTCTGAGAGCGCTCCGTCAGCTCCGCCGTCTCCGCCAGGAGCCGCCCGATGCTGGGTACCGCATAGGTGCGGTAGAGGGCCAGTTCGAGGGAGCGGGTGAAGTCCCACGGGAACTCGTGGGCCGCGCTGAGCCGGTAGATCTCGGAGGCGTCCCGGTACGGGTCCAGGCGCCGGATCTGTTCGAGGCGTTCGAAGCGGTTCACCGGGCCGTCCCCCTTCTGCCGCCGGAGCTCCAACTCTACGTTGAATGGCAGGAGATGGACGATCAGCGAGGGCAACCACGCAGGGGGAAGGCGGTCAGCATGTTGGGCAGGGTGCGCAAGTCCTGTGCCAGATTCCTCACCGCGGTGCGGGCGGAGATGAACCACGGCCGGGACAAACGTACACACAATCTTTTCGAAGCGGCCGCCGCGTACGTCTCGGCCTGCGCGGAGGACGACCAGGACCGCATCGACGAGGCGGCCGGCTGGGTGTCGCCGGAGGCGCTGTCCTTCGGGGTCAACGAGCTGGCGTGCAGGGCCGTCATCGCGCTGGCGCGGGAGCGCGACGAGTCGCCGCGGACCGTGGCGCGTGCGCTGCTGGGGCTTCCGGCGGCCTGAGGCGCCCCACGACGGATGGTCGATTCGCCCCGTCCAGCCGGAAAACAGCAGCTCCGGGTGGGCTTGCCAGTCGTGACAAGGAGCTTCCACGCGCATTAGGGTGCGCGCCGTTGGACGAACCGATGGGGAGGCTGGGATGGCCGGGACGGACGAGGACGCCGTCGCCGCCGCGGACGAGGCGCTCTATGTGCTCACGGCGGTACTGCTGACGCCGGCGAAGTTTCCGAGCGTGCTGGGCGACGACTATCCGGAGGCCTGCGCGGCGCTCGGCCTCGCGCCGCTCGCCGACGGATACGGCCTGGTGCTGGGCCAGGACGGGGACGGCGCCCGGTGGACGGTCGTCGTCGACGACGTCTCCCTGGTCGCCGTCGCCATCGCGTCCTGGGACTGCGGCATGGAGTACGACCTGTCGCCCGACGAACGTTCGGTCGTCGCCGCCCTGCCGGGCTGGCCCCTGGCGGTCGCCGTAGCGGCTCCCGGCGTGCCCGCACCGCATGACCCGGATCCCGAGACCGCGGACGGTCCGCCGCTGTCGCCGCCGGACACGGCGACCTGGGGACCCGCTCAGCGGCGCCTGGGCGCGGACGAGATAGCGCTGCAATGGGCCCTGTGGCGGGAGCAGATCGACGACGCCGACTTCGCCCCCCGCCCGGATCCGGCCGCCGCCGGGACGGCGGAGGAGACGGGGACCGCTGCCGGCCCGGCGGGCGGCGAGAAGGCGGCGGAGAGCGGTACGGCCGCCCGGAGCGAGGACGACGAGAAGGGCAAGGGGCACAGCGGCATCCGCCGTGTGCTCGCCGAGGCACGCGCGTACGTGGACTCGCCGCCGCCGCTCGGGCGGGTCCGGTCGTCCTTCGCCTCGGGGGACGCACGCACCCTGCGGGCCGACGGTCCGGGCTGGTCACTGGTGGCCAGGACCGACGACATCGCGTTCGTGCTGCTGGACGCGGAGCCCGGCGAGGTGCTGCCGGTGGGCCGTGGGCCGGAACTGCCCGGACTCCTCGAAGCGCTCGACAAGATGGCCGTCCGCCCGAGTTGAGCCCACCCGCACCACGATTCACCCGTCTGTTTCCAGCACCCATGTCGCGGCACCGTTCCGTGTGCTCCCACCCCATGGATGCCGCACGGCACGGATCGCAGCATGAGGCAGCCACAGGCGCCCCGCCCTGCCGGGACGCCCTTCCTCCCGTGCTGCCCTGGAGGCCGTCATGCGTCCGTCCCGTGCCGTTCCGCTCGCCGCCGTCACACTGGTGGCGGCGGCCCTGACCTGGCCGGCTGCCGCTACGGCCACGGCCGTCGGTGAGGGGCACTGCGCCCGGCAGGAGCGCGTCCAGGTGCCCGGTGCGGCCTTCCAGCGCGGCGCCTGTCTGCCGGACCTCACGACGACCGGGCTCGCCGGCACGCTATACACCGACATGGCCGACCAGGCGGGACTGACGGCCAAGGGCACCATCACCCCCTCCGGGGTGCCCGGGACACAGATCGACGGCTACTTCCCGGACTCCTCGCACTTCAACGCCACCCACGGCTGGCATCACGACGCGCAGTTCGTGATCCGGCTTCCGGACCAGTGGAACGGCGGCCTGGTGGTCACGGGCGCCCCGGGCACCCGCCGGCAGTACGCGACGGACACGGCGATCTCCGACCGGGTGATCGCCCGGGGTTACGCGTACGCGGCCACCGACAAGGGCAACAGCGGTGCCGACTTCTATCGCGACGGCACCCGGCCCGGCGACGCCGTCGCCGAATGGAACGCGCGCACCACCCAGCTCACCCGGGCGGCCAGGCGTGCGGTGGCCCAGCGTTACGGGCACGCCCCGCGCCGCACGTACATCACCGGCATCTCCAACGGCGGCTATGTCACCCGCTGGCAGCTGGAGCACCATCCGGAGCTGTACGACGGCGGTGTGGACTGGGAGGGCGCCCTGTGGACCGCCGACGGTCCGAACCTGCTGACCTCGCTGCCCACCGCGGTGGCGCGGATGCTGGGCTCGGCGCGGGACGAGGACATGTACGCGGTGGGTTTCGCGCGCGGCTCGGAGTTCCTGTGGCCCTACCATGAGAGCGCCTACTGGGGGGTCACCCAGAAGATCTATCGCGCCGAGTTCGACCCGGCCTACGACCCCGGCTGCCCCGGTCCGTCCGCCGGCGGCACGGCCGAGCGGATCCTGGCCCCCTGTGCGAGCGACGCTCACTACGACTACGCGTCTCGCCCCGCCTCCGTCCGTCGCGCCGTGGCCAGGGTGGCGCTGACCGGGCGCATCGGCAGGCCGTTGATCACGCTGCACGGCGACCTGGACGCCCTGTTGCCCAAGGCCGCCGACTCGGACGTGTACGCGCGCATGGTCGACGCGCGCGGGCGGGGCGTACTGCACCGCTCCTACACCATCGAGGGCGGCACGCATGTCGACGGGCTGTACGACACCTATCCGGACCGGCTGCGGCCGATCCTGCCGTGTTACCGGTCGGCGTTCGACGCGCTGGTCTCCTGGGTGGAGGAGGGCGTGCGGCCGCCCGCGGACCACACCGTCGCGCGGCCCGCGAGCGGCGATGTGGTCGACTCGTGCGCCCTGGACGACCGGGACGCTCTCGCGCGGTAGTGCCTCAGCGGCCGAGCTCCTTGCGGGTGACGCGGCGCAGCCTGCGCCGCTGGGAGGGGTCCAGGGTGAGGTAGGCGGCGGCCGGGACTCCCAGGACTATCAGGAGCGACACCCACCAGGGCAGCCAGAACAGCAGGATGATTCCGACCGCCACACCCCCCACGGCGATCTTCGCGTTCTTCGACATGTACGTCGCCTCCTTCGCGGCCACTGCCGCTCTCTGTCCTGAAAACGGGCCCGCGCTTCCCGCGGTTCCGAGTCGCGACCCTGAGACGTCCCTGAGCCGCGACCCCGAGTCGTCCCTGAGAGCCCCCGGGACATCACGTCCTGAGGGGCTCCCCGACCTCGTGCAGGTGACGCAGGGCCTGCCGATAGGAGTCGACGAGCCCGGTCTCCGCATAGGGAATACCCAACTCCCGGCAGCGCGCCCGCACCAGAGGCCGGGCAAGACGCAAATGGGGCCGGGGCATGCTGGGGAAGAGGTGGTGCTCGATCTGGTAGTTGAGGCCACCGAGGAACCAGTCGGTCAGGGGGCCGCCGCGGACGTTGCGCGAGGTGAGCACCTGCCGGCGCAGATGGCCCCAGCGCTCGCCGTCCGGGTCGGGCATCTCCATGCCCTTGTGATTGGGGGCGAAAGCCATCCCGAGGTGCAGGCCGAACAGCGCCTGGTGAAGGGCGGCGAACGCGAGTGCCCTGCCCGGCGACAGCGAGGTCAGCAGCAGTGTCGCGTACCCGGCGACGTGCAGAGCGAGGAGGGCGCCTTCCACGGCGCCCCGGCCGGCGGGCTGCCGGCGCAGATACCGGAAGCCGTGCACCTTCAGAGCGACGCCTTCGAGGAGCGTGAGCGGGAAGAAGAGCCAGGCCTGGTTGCGGGTCAGCCAGCGCCGGAAGCCGGATCGGGACCTCGCCTGTTCTCCGGTGAAGACGAGGACGTCGGCGACGACGTCAGGATCCTTGTCGATGTGGTTGGGGTTGGCGTGGTGACGGTTGTGCTTGTCGTTCCACCAGGCGTAGCTCATGCCCAGCAGCAGGTTGCCGTGGATCAGTCCGATCGCACGGGCTGCCCTTCTGTCGCCGGTGATCTGGTAGTGGCCGGCGTCGTGGCCCATGAAGGCCGTGCGGGCGGAGAACAGGGCGAGCAGCGGGGCCAGCAGCAGCGACCACCAGGTGTCGCCGGCGAGGACGATGCCCGTGACGACTCCGGCCAGCGCCAGCGCGTTGACGGCGATGCCGAGCGCGTACCAGCCCAGGCGCCGTTCCAGAAGTCCCTGCTCCTTGACCGTGCGCAGGAGGGGTGCGAACTCGCTTCCGGTCGGCGCGTCCCGCGCCTTGTGCAGGGGTTCGGCGACGGCTGTGGTGGGCTCGGGCATGTCGGGTCTCCGGCTCCCTCGGCAACGGGCTGACCTGAGGAAACGTACGTAGAAGACCGCTGCCGCGACCATGAGGCGGCCCCCCGGGTACGGGCGGGGGGCAGCCCCTGTGACGCAGGGGGGTTGACGACACCTCGGCATGCCGGGACCGCGGTGGGCCGTCCCGTCGGCTCGTGTCGACGGCCGGCCGAATGCTGTACCCTCGGCGGCGCCGAAGCGGTAGTCAAATTTGAGGAGTACGGTCAGCTGTGCAGAGGAACCTCGCGGCAACACCGGCAGAGACTTCCGAACTGGCCCGCTGCTGTGCCGTGTTCGTGCCGGGCGATCCGGCCCGAAGCGGCACGGTGGCCTTCTGGAGGCCCGACGGCGGTGTCCCACCGCTGATGGCTGCCGGCTCCCTCGGAAACCTGACGGTCATCCGGCCCGGCGGCGAGGGCGTCGAACCGGCCGAGGTGCCCGCCCTCCTGCTGCCGGTGCGGGCGGCGCTGCCGGTCCTCACGCGTGCGCGTGCCCACGCGCACGGACACCGGGCACCGTCGTTCTGGGGCACGGCCGCCGTACTGGCCCTGCAGATCCTGGCACGGGGGCTGCTGCTGCCCGGGCTGTCACCCGGCGAGCACGACGCCTGGCGCGTCGGCCCCCTGTCCGTGGCGGACCTCGACCGTGTCCGGGAACTCGCCGCCGCCATGCCGCCGGAGGCATACGCCGTGCCGTTGGACGGCAGCGCTCCACCGCGGCTGCCCGCACCGGAGCGACTGCTGCGAGCCTTCCTGGACGCGGTGGCCGACGCCCTGCCCCGCTCCCCCGCCGCCCCACTGGTGACCGGTGGCCCCGCGTACGCGGCCCAGGAACCGCAGCACCTGCCCGAGCAACGCGCCTGGGCCGCCGAGGTCGCCGCCGGGCACGACGCGGGCGTACGGCTGTCCCTGCGCGTCGAGGCGCCCGGGATCGCGGGATCGGCGGACGAGGACTGGGCGATCACGTTCCGGGCCGTGGTACAGGTGCACAGCGTGAGTGACCCCCGGCTCGTCGTGGATGCCGCCGGCATCTGGGACGACTCGCCGAACACGGC
The DNA here is from genome assembly GCF_053593695.1 of Streptomyces sp. NPDC002144. NCBI lineage: Bacteria > Bacillati > Actinomycetota > Actinomycetes > Kitasatosporales > Streptomycetaceae > Streptomyces > Streptomyces sp. NPDC002144. Next base: position 62,265 of record NZ_JBSFDB010000016.1, on the reverse strand, counting down.
CGCCGGTTTCGGCCCGCACGCGCGGATGGACGCGCTTCTCGCGCTCCGCCGCGCCTGCAGGGCCTGGCCGCCGCTCAGACCGCTCCTCGCGACCAGTGTGCCGGGCGCCCTCGACCTCGCGGACGAGGACGTCACCGAGCTCCTGGGCGAGGGCGCCCGAGCTCTCGCCACGGCTGGTGTGGAGGTGCACTGGCCGAAGGAGCTCACCCGCGACCTGACGGCCCGCGCGGTGATCGGCCCGCCCGAGGACGCGCCCAGGACCGCTTCCGGCACTCCGTCGTTCCTGTCCACGGAGGCGCTTCTCGCTTTCGACTGGTGGTTCGCACTGGGTGGAGACAGGCTCACCCGTGAGGAACTGGACCGGCTCGCCGAGGCCCACCGGCCCGTCGTACGGCTGCGCGACCGGTGGGTCCTGGTCGACCCTCAGGAGGTACGCCGGGCCCGTGCCCTGGAGGATCGCAAGATCACACCCGTCGACGCCCTGGGTGCCGCGCTGACGGGTTCCACGGAGGTCGACGGCCGCCGGGTCGACGTACAGCCCACGGGGTGGCTGGCGGCCCTGCGAGAGCGGCTGACGACACCGGAGGCGCAGGAGCCTGTCGACCAGCCCGCCGCGCTGACCGCGACGCTGCGGGACTACCAACGGCGAGGCCTGAGCCGGCTGGCACGGATGACCTCCCTGGGGCTGGGCTGCTGCCTGGCCGACGACATGGGGCTCGGCAAGACGATCACGCTGATCGCGCTGCATCTGCACCGTCAGTCCGACACCGCCACCGCCGGGCCCACCCTCGTGGTGTGTCCGACGTCCTTGCTGGGCAACTGGCAGCGGGAGATCGAGAGGTTCGCGCCCGGTACGCGCGTGCGCCGCTTCCACGGTCCGCAGCGCGACCTCGACTGCCTGGACGACGGAGAGTTCGTGCTCACCACGTACGGCACGATGCGCCTGGACGCGCCCCGCCTCGCGGACGTGCCCTGGGGCCTGGTCGTGGCCGACGAGGCGCAGCACGTGAAGAACCCGTACTCGGCGACCGCGCGGGAGCTGCGTTCCATCGGCGCACGCGCGCGCGTGGCGCTCACCGGCACCCCGGTGGAGAACAACCTGTCGGAGCTGTGGGCGATCCTCGACTGGACGACCCCGGGGCTGCTGGGCCGCCTCGGCACCTTCCGCACCCGGTATGCGCGGGCCGTCGAGGGCGGGCGTGATCCCGCCGCCGCGGAGCGGCTCGCGCGGCTGGTAGGGCCGTTCCTGCTGCGCCGCCGCAAGTCGGATCCGGGGATCGCGCCGGAACTCCCGCCGAAGACGGAGACCGACCGAGCGGTGTCCCTGACCCCCGAACAAGCCGCCCTCTACGAGGCGGTGGTGCGCGAGACGCTCGCGGAGATCTCCGGGGCCGGCGCCATGGCCCGGCGCGGACTGATCGTGAAGCTGCTGACGGGCCTTAAGCAGATCTGCAACCACCCGGCGCAGTTCCTCAAAGAGGAGCGGCCGAGGATCGCCGGCCGCTCCGGGAAGCTCGAGCTGCTGGACGAACTGCTCGACACGATCCTCTCCGAGGGGGCGAGCGTTCTGGTCTTCACCCAGTACGTGCGCATGGCGCGGCTGCTCGAACGGCATCTGACGGCCCGTGGCATCACCGCGCAGTTCCTGCACGGAGGGACGCCGGTCGAGGAACGCGAGGCGATGGTGCGGCGTTTCCAGGACGGTGAAGTCCCGGTCTTCCTGCTGTCGTTGAAGGCGGCGGGCACCGGGCTGAACCTCACCCGGGCCGAGCACGTCGTGCACTACGACCGCTGGTGGAACCCCGCCGTCGAGGCCCAGGCCACCGACCGCGCCCACCGACTCGGCCAGAGCCGCCCCGTGCAGGTGCACCGGCTGATCGCGGAGGGAACCGTCGAGGACCGCATCGCCGACATGCTCGCCCGCAAGCAGAAGCTGGCCGACGCGGTGCTGGGCTCCGGCGAGGCGGCCTTGACGGAGCTGACGGACGCGGAACTGGCCGACCTGGTGGAGCTGCGAGGGGGCACGCGATGAACGATCATCACGACGACGGGGCGCGTACGTTCGCCGCCCTTCCGCCCGCGCATGGGCGGGGTTTCGCACATACGTGGTGGGGCCAGGCCTGGCTGAAGGCGCTGGAGGACACGGCCCTGGACGCCCGGCAGCTGAAAGCGGGGCGCCGGCTCGCCCGCACCGGTGCCGTGGGCGCGATGTCCGTGCGCCCCGGACGCGTCACGGCCGTGGTCAGGGGACGTGACGGTACGGCGCACCGGGCGGATGTGCTGCTGGAGGAGCTGAACGGCGAGCAGTGGGACCGCTTTCTGGGCATGGCGGTCGAGCGGGCCGGACACGTGGCCGCGCTGCTGGACCGCGTGATGCCGCCCCACCTGGTCGAGGACGCGGCGACGGCGGGCGTCGACCTGCTGCCCGGCCTCGGTGACCTGGAACCGGAGTGCGACTGCGGAGCCTGGGACCACTGCGCGCACACGGCGGCCCTCTGTTACCAGCTGGCGCGACTGCTGGACCAGGATCCCTTCGTCCTGCTGCTGATGCGCGGACGGGGCGAACAGGCCCTGCTGGAGGGCCTCCAGAACCGCGAGGCACCGGTCGCCGGGCCGGAGGGGGTGGACGCCGCCGAGGCGTACACCGCGGTCGATCTTCTGCCACCGCTGCCCGCCCTGGCGGATCTTCCCGCCGAGCCCGGTTTGCCCCCGTCCCTGGACACCGAGGCCCCGCCCGCACCCGGCGTGGATCCGGGCGCCGTCCGGTACCTGGCCGCCCGCACCGCCGTGGAGGCCCATCGATTGCTGGCCGAGGCGCTCTCCCCTGAACCCGTCGATTCCGAAGCGGAGTTGACGATGGCTCAGGACGCGGTACGCCTTGCCATGGGGATGCCGGAACAGCAGGTCATGGATCGCCTGGCGGCGGGATCGGGGCGTGACCGGGCGGGGTTGGCGCACGCCACGCGCGCGTGGGGCCTCGGCGGTGCGGCCGCGCTTGCCGTGCTGGAGGAGGAGTGGGCCGTGACGGGGGAAACGCTCGCACGCGCGCGTGCCGCTCTGGAGTCGGCCTGGGACGAGGGTGAGCAACCGTCGTTGCGGGCGAGCGGCAACCGTTGGACGGTGCTGGGCTCACCGGTCCAGCTGCGCCTGGGACGGGACGGCCAGTGGTGGCCGTACCGCAAGGAGCGCGGTCGCTGGGCACCGGCCGGCGGGCCGTCCCCGGATCCGGCGACAGCGCTGGCCTCTGTGGAGTCGGCTCCAGAGGACGACACCGCCTGAGTGAGGCCTGTGTGCTAGGACAGTGGACGCATGCCGTTCACCGTGCCTTCGCGGCGCGTTCTCGCTTGCCGCCAAATCTGGCCGCTGTCACCGTAGTTGCCCCTGAGGAGGCCCGATGTCCCCGCACGCCACCGGTCGGCTCCGCGTTCGACGCCCCGTCACGGTGGGCGTTCCGCTCGCCGTGATCGCCACCCTCGTGACGGCCGCTCCGGCCGTGAGCGCACCGGCGCAGAAGGACGCGCGTGTCGTCCGCACGGCAACGCTCGGGGACATTCCGCTGGGGGCGTTCAGCAACACGCTGCTGCCCGGTTCGGTGGGCGACGACCACGGCATCGACCTGGGCGGGATCGGCAGCGACATCTATCCGGCCGGCCACAAGGGCGAGTTCTGGACGGTGACCGACCGGGGGCCCAACGGACAGATCAAGGTCAGCGGCATCAAGCGCCGGACCTTTCCGGTCCCCGGTTTCGATCCGGCGATCGTGAGGATCCGGGTGAGTGGCGACACCGTGAAGGTTCTGGACGCGATCCCGGTCACCACGTCCTCCGGGAAGGCCGTCACCGGGCTGTCGAACCAGCAGGGGCGCGACGAGGCGCCGTACTCCTACGACGCGAAGAGCCCGCTGTCGTACAACCCGAACGGGCTGGACACCGAGGGCATCGTGCGGGCCGCGGACGGGACCTTCTGGCTGATCGACGAGTACAGCCCCTCGCTCGTGCACGTCTCCGCGCGCGGGAAGGTGCTCGCGCGCTACGTCCCCAAGGGCCTGAACCTCACGGGCGCCGACTACCCCGTGGTGGAGGCGCTGCCCGCCGTCCTGCTGCACCGGAAGACGAACCGCGGTTTCGAGGGGCTCGCACAGCTGCCCGACGGCGATCTGGTGATCGCGCTGCAGAGCCCGCTGTCGCTGCCCGACACGGCCGCGGGCGAGGCGTCGCGCACCACGCGCCTGCTGCGGTTCTCACCGAAGAAGAAAGCGGTCACCGGCGAGTACGCCTACCGCTTCGATCCGGTCGACGTCGTCGACCCGAGCGAGGACGACACCTCGGAGCTGAAGATCTCCTCGGTGGTCGCCGTGGGCGGGGACCGGCTGCTGGTCGAGGAGCGCACGGACAAGGCCGCGCGGCTGCAGCTGGTGAAGCTGGGGCGCAAGGCGAACATCCTCGGCGGCCCCTACGACGACGACACGACCTCGCCCTCCCTGGAGCAGCTCGACGATCCGGCGGCCGCCGGTGTCCCGGTGCTCGACAAGCGGCTGGTCGTCGACCTGGGCAAGGTCACCGGTGTGCCGGGGAAGATCGAGGGCGTCGCGCCCGTGGATCACGACACGCTCGCCCTGATCAACGACAACGACTTCGGGATGACCGACGGCGCGGGCGCGTTCGACGCGCAGGGCCGGCTGGTCGACAGCGGTGTCGAGACGACGGTGGTGTACGTGCGGCTGCCGCACGGCGTCTGAGCGTCAGGGCAGGTCCACATCCCCGAGCGAGGGGATCAGCGACTCCAGACCGCTCGGGATTCCGCTCGGCAGTCCGCTGGGCAGCTTCGACGGCAGCCGGCTGGGCAGCTCGCTCGGCAATGCGGTCGGGATGCCCAGCGGCCGGGACGGGGAGGGACTGGAACTGCCGCTGCCGGCAGGTGACTTCTTGTCCGGCGAGTCGTGGCGGCCGGTGGCCATCAGCACGATGACGACCACGACCGCCACCGCCGCGACACCGGCCAGGAGGACCAGCAGCGGGCTCCGGCGCCTTCTGGGCGGCAGCGGCGGAGGCTGCCAATCCGTATAAGTGGGCGGCTCGTTGCTCCCCGGAGGAGGGCCGTAGGCCCCTCCGGGCCCATAGCCCCCTCCCGCTCCGTGGCCGGAGCCGGGAGGGTCGGTGGGTGGTCCGAAGCCGCCACCCGGCGGCCCGGGTGGCTGAGGCGGTACGGGCGGCATGGCCATACTGTCCAGAGTCGCCGCGAACCGGGCGCGCGGCGACCCCCGTACGGAACTTGATACGGATCCATGCCGTGGACCGCATGATTCCGAAGCATTCCGCACGGAGATCACTCAGCCACGGAGGTCGGCGAGCACCCGCACGCGTGTGTGCCGGTGCTCAGCCGCGCGCGCCCAGCAGGTGGTCCATCGCCAGCTGGTCGAGCCGCTCGAAGGCCATCCCGCTCGCGGCGGCCGCCTCGACGTCGAACTCCTCGAAGGCGCTCCGGTCGGCGAGCAGGGCCTGCAGCCCCTCGGCCGCGGTCGGCTCGGCGAGTTGGTCCAGGCGCGAGGCACGCAGCGCCTCCTGCACCTCCGGGTCGGCGCGGAAGGCGGCCGCGCGCTCCTTGAGGATGAGGTAGTTGCGCATGCAGCCGGCGGCCGAGGCCCACACCCCGTCGAGGTCCTCGGTCCGCGGCGGCTTGAAGTCGAAGTGGCGCGGGCCGTCGTAGCCGGCGCTCTCCAGGAGGTCGACCAGCCAGAACGCGGCCCGCAGGTCACCGGCGCCGAAGCGCAGGTCCTGGTCGTACTTGATGCCGGACTGGCCGTTGAGGTCGATGTGGAAGAGCTTGCCCGCCCACAGGGCCTGCGCGATGCCGTGCGGGAAGTTCAGGCCGGCCATCTGCTCGTGGCCGACCTCGGGGTTGACGCCGTACAGCTCCGGGCGCTCCAGGCGCTCGATGAAGGCCAGGGCGTGGCCGACGGTGGGCAGCAGGATGTCGCCGCGCGGCTCGTTCGGCTTGGGCTCGATCGCGAAGCGCAGGTCGTAGCCCTGGGAGGTGACGTACTCGCCGAGGAGGTCGAAGGCCTCCTTCATGCGGTCCAGGGCGGCGCGGACGTCCTTGGCGGCGCCGGACTCGGCGCCCTCACGGCCGCCCCAGGCGACATAGGTCCTGGCGCCGAGTTCGACCGCGAGGTCGATGTTGCGGATGGTCTTGCGCAGGGCGTAGCGGCGCACGTCACGGTCGTTGGCGGTGAACGCACCGTCCTTGAAGACGGGGTGCGTGAAGAGGTTGGTGGTGGCCATCGGCACGGTCATGCCGGTCGCGTCGAGGGCCTGGCGGAAGCGCTTGATGTGCGACTCGCGCTCGGTGTCGGAGGATCCGAAGGGGATCAGGTCGTCGTCGTGGAAGGTGACTCCGTGGGCGCCGAGCTCGCTCAGGCGCTGCACGGTCTCGACCGGGTCGAGGGCACGCCGCGTGGCGTCGCCGAACGGGTCCCTTCCCTGCCAGCCGACGGTCCACAGGCCGAAGGTGAACCTGTCGTCGGGGGTGGGCTGGTAGCTCATGCCGCGGCTCCTTGCTTGATTGCGACGCGTGCTCACGCCTATTTCGTCATGGCCGTTTACAAATTAGTATGCGGAGGCAGCCCTGGGAAGAGGTGCAGGGTGTGTGTGCCGGAACATCCCCGCTGAGCCGCGGAAAAAGGGAGAGACCGATGTCAGCAGCCGAGGGTCCGCTCGTCGTCGGCGTGGACACGTCCACCCAGTCCACCAAGGTGCTCGTCGTCGACGCGGCCACAGGGCAGGTCGTCGCGAGCGGCCAGGCACCGCACACCGTCTCCTCCGGAGCGGGCCGGGAAAGCGACCCGCGCCAGTGGTGGGACGCCCTGTGCGAGGCGCTGCGCCAGTGCGGCGACGCGGCGCACGAGGCGGCCGCGGTGTCGGTCGGCGGACAGCAGCACGGCCTGGTCACCCTGGACGAGCGGGGCGAGCCCGTGCGTCCGGCGCTGCTGTGGAACGACGTCCGTTCGGCACCGCAGGCCCGCCGTCTGATCGAGGAGCTGGGCGGCCCGAAGGCGTGGGCGGAGCGCACCGGCAGCGTGCCCGGCCCGTCGTTCACGGTCACGAAGTGGGCCTGGCTGGCGGAGAACGAGCCGGAGGCGGTGCGTGCGACCAAGGCCGTGCGCCTGCCCCACGACTACCTCACCGAACGTCTGACCGGCCAGGGCACGACCGACCGGGGCGACGCCTCCGGCACCGGCTGGTGGGCGTCGGGCACGGAGGCGTACGACGAGGAGACCCTGGCGCACGTGGGACTCGACCCGGCGCTGCTGCCCCGGGTGGTGCGGCCCGGCGAGGTGGCGGGCACCGTGCGCGACAGTCACGACCTGCCGTTCTCCAAGGGCACCCTGGTCGCCCCCGGTACCGGCGACAACGCGGCCGCCGCACTGGGCCTGGGTCTGCGCCCCGGCACGCCGGTGCTCAGTCTCGGCACGTCGGGCACGGTGTACGCCGTCTCCAGGCGGCGCCCGGCCGACCCGACCGGCACGGTGGCGGGCTTCGCCGACGCGCACGGCGACTGGCTGCCGCTGGCCTGCACCCTGAACTGCACCCTCGCCGTCGACCGGGTCGCGACCCTGCTGGGCCTGGACCGCGAGGCCGTGGAACCCGCCACCGGCGTCACCCTCCTGCCCTACCTGGACGGCGAGCGCACCCCGAACCTGCCGTCCGCCTCGGGCCTGCTGCACGGCCTGCGCCACGACACGACCGCCGGCCAGGTGCTGCAGGCCGCCTACGACGGCGCCGTGCACTCGCTGCTCGGCGCACTCGACCTGGTCCTGGACGCGGACGCGGACCGCTCGGCTCCGCTCCTGCTCATCGGCGGCGGCGCCCGGGGCGCGGCCTGGCAGCAGACCGTACGGCGGCTGTCGGGCCGCGCGGTGCAGGTGCCCGAGGCCAGGGAACTGGTCGCGCTCGGCGCCGCGGCACAGGCGGCGGGCCTGCTGACCGGCGAGGATCCGGCCGCGGTCGCCCGCCGCTGGAACACCGCCGCGGGCCCGGTGCTGGAGCCCGTGCAACGGGACGAGGAGACGCTGGCCAGGATCGCCGGGGTACTCTCCGACGCGGCCCCGCTGCTGGAGCGGACCACCGACAGCCGTTGAGGACGGGGTATGACCGCACCGCTGCACGAGGCGCACCCGTCCGGACCCGGCCGGGTGCTGCCGGACACCCAGCAGGGCATGCGCCGGCGCAATCTCGCCCGGGTCATGCACGCCGTCAACGCCGAGGGACAGCTCTCCCGGGCCGCCGTCGCCTCCCGCATCGGGCTGACCCGGGCCGCGGTGTCGACCCTCGTCGACGAGCTCATACGCTCCGGCCTGCTGGAGGAGCTGGGCCCGGAGCGACCCGGCCGGGTGGGACGACCCGGCTCCGCGCTCGCCGTCAGCGGTCACGGCCCCGCCGGGATCGGCGCCGAGATCGGCGTGGACCATCTCGCGGTGTGCGCGGTCGACCTGCGCGGACAGGTGCGGGCCCGGGCGATACGCCACGGCGCGAACCGCGGCCGCTCCCCCGAACCCGTGATCGACGAGCTCACCGAGTTGCTGCGCCAGGTCGTCGCCGAGGCCAAGGGCGAAGGACTGTGGCCCGCGGGACTCGCGGTGGCCGTCCCCGGCCTGGTCGCCCGCGACGCCCGCACCGTCGTCCGCGCCCCGAACCTGGACTGGCACGACACCGACCTCGGCGCCCTGCTCCCGGCGGACTTCCCGCTGACCGTCGACAACGAGGCCAACTTCGGCGCGCTCGCCGAACTCTGGCTCGGCGAGGGTACGGGAGGTGACTTCCTGCACGTGTCGGCGGAGATCGGCATCGGCGCGGCGGTGGTCGTGGCCGGCGGGCTGCTGCGCGGGACGCGGGGTTTCGCCGGCGAGCTGGGTCATGTGCCGGTGCGTCCGGAGGGGCCCAGGTGTGCGTGCGGCGGGCGGGGGTGTCTGGAGCAGTACGCCGGTGAGGAGGCGGTGCTGCGGGCCGCGGGACTGGAGCCGGGCGAGGACCGGGTGGGGCTCCTCGCGGGCCGGGCGGCCGAGGGTGACGCGGCGGTACGACGGGCACTGCGCGACGCGGGCAAGGCGCTCGGCATCGCGCTGACCGGCGCGGTCAATCTGCTGGACCCCGAGAGCGTGGTGCTGGGCGGTGCGCTGGCGGGCCTGGCGCCATGGCTGCTGCCGTCACTGGAGGCCGAGCTGGACCGGCGCACCGCGGGGCCTGCCTGCCCCGTGTCGGTGTCACGGCTGGGCCCGGAGGGGCCGTTGCTGGGGGCGGCGCACTCGGTGGTACGAGCGGTCCTCGACGACCCCGCCGCCGTGGCCGAGCGGAACTGAGACCTGCCGCACCGGGTCGCCGTGGCCCTCGCTCACGCCCCTGATCACCCGTCCGGGTGACGGAGTTTTCCACATACGGACCCCCGTCCACCGAAGCACACCGCGCCCTTCTGCCCAACCCGCAAGCGCCGTACCGTGATTCACGCGAGGCCCATCCGCAGGATCGACGGACGGCCCGCGTGTCGACGTGAATTGAGGGGGATTCACATGGCGGGGGATGTGACGACAGGGGATGTGACGGCGGGACTCAGGCGGGACGCGATCGGGCTCCGCGAGGTGCTGTTCCAGAGCATCACGGCCATGGCACCGGCCGCGGCGGTCGCCGCGTCCATCCCGTCCGGTGCGGCCTTCGCGGGCGGAAGTCTGCCCCTGGCGGTGCTGATCGCGCTGGTGGCCTGTCTGTTCACCGCGTCCAGCGTGGCCGAGCTGGCACGGGAACTGCCGGCCGCGGGCTCTGTGGCCACGTACACGGCCCAGGGTCTGCATCCCGCCGTCGGCTTCCTCGTCGGCTGGGGCTATGTGTTCGTGGAAGCGCTGGTGCCACCGCTGCTGCTCCTGCAGCTCGGGTTCACCACGGCGGGCACGCTGCACGACGAGTGGTCCTCGTATCCGGCGGACCTGTGGTGGCCGTGGGCGCTCGCGGGGGCCGCGATCATCGCCGCGGCCGGATACCTCGGTGTGCGCGCCTCGGCCCGCTTCGGAACGGTCCTCGGTGTCTTCGAGATCCTCGTCTTCCTGGTCTTCGCCCTCTGGCTGATCGGCAAGGCGGGAGGGCACAACACCCTGTCGGTGTTCGGCACGTCCCACACGGCCCACGGACACGGCGGGGTCAGCGGGGTCTTCGCGGGATCGGTGTACACGGTGCTGGCCTTCGCCGGGTTCGAGGCCGCGGCGCCGCTCGCCGAGGAGACCCGGGATCCGCGCCGGACGATGCATCGCGCGGTCCTCGGCGCCGCGCTCGCGATCGGGCTGTTCTACGTCGTCACGACCTACGCCATGACGGTGTACTTCGGGCCGGACCGGTTCGCCGGGTTCGGGGCGTCCGGCGAGGCGTCCTGGGAGGGAGTGGCCAGGGCGTCCTTCGGTCTGTTCTGGGTGCTGGTCTTCCTCGCCGTGGTCAACTCCACGATCGCCAACGCCAACGCGTGCTCCAACGTCTCCACGCGTACGGCCTTCGCCCTGGCCCGGATCCGGGTGCTGCCCCGGATGTTCACGGCGCTCCATCCCCGCCACCGCTCCCCCGTCGCCGGGATCGCCGTGCAGAGCGTGGTGGCAATCGGCGCGGTGCTGGGACTGGGGCTCGGCTACGACCCGGTGACGGCCTTCCTCCTGCTGGCCACGGTGATCGTGACGGTCGTGATCGGCGTGTACATCGTCGTGAACCTCGCCTGTGCCGGATACTTCCTGCGCCGCAGGCGTCAGGCGCTGAAGCCGATACGGCATCTGCTGCTGCCGCTGCTCGGCATCGTCGCCTTCGTGCCGGCGCTGCTGACCGCGGCAGGGCTGCCCGTCTTCGACTTCGTCACCGAGCTGACGGCCCCCGTGTCGTACGCAGGTCCGATCGTCGGGGTGTGGATGGCCGCGGGGCTCGTGGTGCTGGCCGTGCTGTTGCGGCGGCATCCCGAGCGCATAGCCGAGACCGCCCGTGTCCACCTGGACGAACCTGCCCTGACCGGCACCTCGCAGAACGGAGCAGCACAGCGATGAACGACCCGAGGATCCTGACCGTCCGGCCCGAACCGGGCGAGTACGCCTGGACGTTCGGCGGTGCACCTCCCGTGGCGCGGATCGCGCCCGGCACGGTCCTGGACCTGTACACGGAGGACTGCTTCGCCGGGCGGGTGCGGTCCGAGAAGGACCTGGTGTCCGAGGTGTGCGAGTTCCCGTTCCTCAACCCGCAGACCGGCCCCTTCCACGTGGAGGGCGCCGAGCCGGGCGACACGGTCGCCGTGCACTTCGTGTCGATCGAACCGGCCCGCGACTGGGCCGCGTCGACCACGGTCCCCCTGTTCGGCGCGCTCACCTCCACGCACACCACGGCCACCCTGCAGCCGCCGCTGCCGGAGACCGTGTGGATCTGGCAGCTCGACCGGACCCGGCGCACGGCGCTGTTCCGGGCCCACGACAGCGACATCGAGGCGGAGCTGCCCATCGACCCGATGCACGGCACGGTGGGCGTGGCCCCGGCCAACCTGGAGGTCCGCTCGGCCTTGGTGCCGGACGCGCACGGCGGGAACATGGACACGCCCGAGATGCGGGCCGGGGTGACGGCCTACTTCGGGGTGAACGTCGAGGGCGCGCTGCTCAGTCTGGGCGACGGACACGCCCGGCAGGGTGAGGGAGAGACCTGTGGGGTCGCCGTCGAGTGCGCGATGAACACCGTGGTGATCGTCGAACTGCTGAAGGGGCTGGCCACTCCGTGGCCGCGCATCGAGTCGGACACGCACATCATCTCGACGGGTTCCGCACGGCCGTTGGAGGACGCGTTCCGGATATCCCAGCTCGACCTGGTGCAGTGGCTGGTGCGCGACTACGGGTTCAGTGAGCTGGACGCGTACCAGTTCGCAACCCAGGCCGTCGAGTCGCCGTTGGCCAACGTGTGCGACACCAACTACACGTGCGTGGCCAAGATCCGCAAGCAGTGGCTGCCCGCGCGCGAGACCCATCGCGGCACGCACGACCGGCTGCGCGAGACCGCGGCGGCCCTGCGGCGCTGAGCGGCCGGATCCCTGCCCGGTCGCACGCCTTGTCGTCGCATCCCTTCTCGTGGCACCCCTTCTCTTCGCCCCCCACCTCTACTCGTGACCCCCAACGTCTATTCGTCACCCTCCACGCCTACTCGTCACCCCCCACGTACGAAAGGCACGGCTCCATGGAGCGAGCAAGACCCAGCACCACCCGGCGACGGTTCCTGAAGGGCGCCGCCCTCGCCGCCGTCCCCTACGCGCTGCTTCCCGACCCGCAGGCCGACGCTCAGGTCCAGGCCCCCGACTACCCGTCCGCCGAGTGGCAGCCGGCGAACACCGCCAACTACACGGTCTCCGACCGCCCCTCGTCCTATCCGCTGGACTACGTGGTCATCCACGTCACGCAGGAGACCTACTCCGACACGCTCGCCATTTTCGAGAACGCGCACAAGAACGTGTCCGCGCACTACCTGGTGCGCTCGGCCGACGGCCATGTGGCGCAGTGCGTGCGCGAGGCCGACGTCGCCTGGCATGCGGGGAACTGGGACTACAACACCCGCAGCATCGGCATCGAACACGAAGGGTGGGTGGACAAACCGGCGTACTTCACCGACGCCCTCTACGAGCAGTCGGCCCGGCTGACGGCGCGGGTCTGCGACAAGTACGGCATCCCCAAGGACCGGGCGCACATCATCGGTCACTACGAGGTGCCGGGGACGGACCACACGGATCCCGGGCCGAACTGGGACTGGTCGCGCTACATCAGACTGGTCAACTTCGCCTGACCGTGCGACGGGGCCACCGTTCGTGGTGAGCGCGGTCGAAACGGTTGTCCGAGCGCGCACGGGGAGTGACGATGTCCCCAACCGCATCACCAGCCGGGGAGGCCCAGTTGACCGATCCGTGGGTGGCCCTGGAGCCGGGGGCCGACCCTGCCGAACACGCGCGGATGCTGCGCCGTGCGCACGAGACGTTCACCGAGGCGGGCACGGTGACCCGCCCGGTGCGTTCGGTGGTGGCCGAGTCGTGGCGGCGTTCCGCGCGGGCCGGGGTGGGGCCCGACGGCACGGCGAACGTGGAGCTGGTCGACGGCGATCTCGGCGCCTACCGGGCCGAGCATCCGCTGGCGCGGGTGATGCCCCTGTTCCGGGAGCTGCTGGGGACCTTCGCCGCCGACGGCGAGCATCTGCTGGCGGTGTGCGACGCGCACGGCAGGCTGCTGTGGGTGGAGGGGCATTCGACGACCCGGCAGCGGGCGGGACGGATGAACTTCGTGCCGGGTGCCCGCTGGGCGGAGTCGGCGATGGGCACCAACGCGCCGGGCACCGCGGTCGCCGTCGACCGGCCGGTGCAGGTGTTCGCGGCCGAGCACTTCAGCCGGCGCGTGCAGCCGTGGACGTGCGCGGCGGCGCCGGTGCACGATCCGCGCACCGGGCGGGTGCTCGGCGCCGTGGACATCACCGGCGGGGACGGGCTCGCGCATCCGCACAGCCTGGGGTTCGTACAGGCGGTCGCGCGGGCCGCGGAGTCCCAGCTGGCGCTGCTCCTCCCCGAGCGGTCCGCCGACGGCACGCCGGAGCTGACGGCCCTCGGCCGGGACGAGGCGCAACTCCTCGTCGAGGGGCGCCGGATCAGGCTCAGCCGGCGGCACAGCGAGATCCTCGTACTGCTGTCCCGGCATCCCGAGGGGCTGACCGGGGACGAGCTGCTGTGCGCGCTGTACGAGGACGAGTCGGTGACACCGGTGACGCTGCGGGCCGAGATGGCGCGGCTGCGCCGGGTACTGGGCCCGGTGCTGCTGGGTTCGCGGCCGTACCGGCTGACCGTGCCGGTGGAGTCCGACGTCGCCGTCGTCGAGCGGCGTCTGGAGACGGGCGCGATCACGGCGGCCGCCAAGGGGTACGGCGGTCCGCTGCTGCCGGGTTCCCAGGCCCCGGCGGTGGTGCGGCTCAGGCACCGCCTCGCCGACGGTCTGCGCTCGGCGCTGATAGCCCGCCGCGATCCCGACCTGCTGGCGGACTGGGCGCACGCGCCGTGGGGTGAGGACGATCTGGAGGTGTGGCGGGCGCTGGCGGCGGTGCGGCCCACGGCGGCGGTCCGTTCGCGCCTCACTGCACTGGAGTCCGAGCTGGGGGCACCGGCCGACTGGACCGGAGTCGCCGTCCGCCGCCCGGGCCGGCCGTCCTGACCATCGGGGCCACGGTCCCGCGCACGGCAACGTGGTTGCAACGTAGGCGTTCCTAGCCTCCTCGCGAAAGCTGCCCAACGGCGGGCAGCGCTTCTGAAGGAGGCCCACCGCATGACCCGTTACGCTGCGCCCGGCACCGAGGGCGCGATCGTCTCCTACCAGGCGCGCTACGACCACTTCATCGGGGGCGAGTACGTACCGCCGGCCCGCGGGCAGTACTTCGAGAACCCGTCGCCGGTGAACGGGCAGCCGTTCACCGAGATCGCGCGGGGCACGGCGGAGGACGTGGAGCGAGCGCTCGACGCGGCGCACGCGGCGGCGCCGGCCTGGGGCCGTACGTCGGTGACCGAGCGCTCCGACATCCTGCTGAAGATCGCCGACCGGATGGAGGCCAGCCTCGAACAGCTCGCGGTCGCGGAGAGCTGGGAGAACGGCAAGCCGGTGCGCGAGACGCTGGCCGCCGACATCCCGCTGGCCATCGACCACTTCCGCTACTTCGCGGGCGCGATCCGGGCGCAGGAGGGCTCGCTCGGCGAGGTCGACGACGACACGGTGGCCTACCACTTCCACGAGCCGCTCGGTGTGGTCGCGCAGATCATCCCGTGGAACTTCCCGATCCTGATGGCGACCTGGAAGCTGGCGCCGGCGCTGGCCGCGGGCAACGCGGTCGTGCTCAAGCCGGCCGAGCAGACCCCGGCGTCCATCCACTACTGGATGAGCCTGGTCGCCGACCTGCTGCCGCCGGGTGTCGTCAACATCGTCAACGGCTTCGGCGTGGAGGCGGGCAAGCCGCTCGCGTCCAGCCCGCGGGTGGCGAAGGTGGCGTTCACCGGCGAGACCACGACCGGCCGGCTGATCATGCAGTACGCCTCCGAGAACATCACCCCCGTCACGCTGGAACTCGGCGGCAAGTCCCCGAACATCTTCTTCGAGGACGTCTGGGGCGCTGACGACGACTTCCGGGACAAGGCGCTCGAGGGCTTCACGATGTTCGCCCTCAACCAGGGCGAGGTCTGCACCTGCCCGTCGCGGGCGCTGGTCCAGCGGGGCCACTACGCCGAGTTCATGGAGGCGGCGGTCGCCCGCACCGAGCTCATCAAGACCGGCCACCCGCTCGACACGGACACGATGATCGGCGCGCAGGCCTCCAACGACCAGCTGGAGAAGATCCTCTCCTACCTCGACATCGGCCGGCAGGAGGGCGCCAAGGTGCTCACCGGCGGCGAACGCATCGAGCACGACGGCGAGTTGAAGGGCGGCTACTACGTCCAGCCGACCATCTTCGAGGGCCACAACCGTATGCGGATCTTCCAGGAGGAGATCTTCGGGCCGGTCGTCTCGGTGACGTCGTTCGACGACTTCGACGACGCCATCAAGATCGCCAACGACACGCTGTACGGCCTCGGGGCGGGCGTGTGGACACGGGACGTCAACACCGCCTACCGCGCCGGCCGCGCGATCCAGGCGGGCCGCGTCTGGACGAACTGTTACCACGCCTACCCGGCACACGCGGCGTTCGGCGGCTACAAGGGGTCGGGCATCGGCCGCGAGACCCACAAGATGATGCTGGAGCACTACCAGCAGACGAAGAACCTTCTGGTGTCGTACTCGCCGAAGAAGCTGGGCTTCTTCTAGAGGCACGAAAAAGGCGCCTGACCTGGTCTTTTGCCCGTCAGGCGCCTTCCTCTCGGCCCGCCAAGCGCAGGGACCGACTTACGTCATAACTCCCAGTTCATCCCACCGCTGTCCCGCTCCTGACCAGTACTTCCGGACCAGTCACGGACCAAACCCCGACTCACCCTTCAGACTCCGCGCCCTGGCTGACGCGGTCCCACTCCTGCATGGACTGCTCGATGAGGCGGTTGGCCTGCTCTCGGACGCCGTCCAGGAACTTGGCGTAGTGACGGAAGAGGACCTCAATGCTCTGGCCCGCGCGACGAGCGCACTCGGCGGGGTCCACACCGGAGTACAGCCAGAACGAGATCCCGGCGTGGCGGAGATCGTAGGGCCGCTTGGCCAGCTTGGAGGCGAGTTCTGTACGGGTCAGGGCGTACTTCCGTGCCCGCGACCACGTTGTGCCATATGCAGCCGCGTCCACGTAGTTGCCGGCCTGGTTCCGGAACAGTCGGCCGTCCGGCGCCACACCGACGCGTTCGATGTGTGCGCGGAGCATGCGTACGAACTGCGGCGAGATGGGCACAGGCCGAGTCGCGGTGGCCGCGCGGCGCTTGAGGGAGTGCACTTCGTGCACCGCGCCACCGTCCGTCCAGTCTTTGCCTGCGATGACGACGCCACCCGACAGGTTGAGCATCCCCCAGCCGGAGTCGGGCAGATGGCACTGTTCGAGCCTGAGATGGATGACCTCAGCAGGCCGCATCGCCGTGTGGTACATGCAGCCGAAGAACGCCTCCAGGTGAGGGCCGCGCCCGCGCTGCTGGGCAACCGCTGCGAGCAGCCGGGCGACCTGGGCGGTGAAATAACCCTTCTCTACAGCGATGTTGAGGACTTCGTTGAATGCAGCCCGCTTGCGTCGTGCCGGGTCCAGCGCCTGCCGCCATTCCTCAACGGGCTCCTTCTCCCACGCCTTCTTGATGAACGCCCAGGAGTACAACGCTCGCCGCAGCACACGCGGCTCCGGATAGGTCGCGCCAGAGCGCACAAGGGCAGGCGTGATGGTGGCGAATGCATCGGCCAGTGTGCGGCGGGTGTTTCCCGGCGTGCGGTCCCAACGCTGGTCGAGGTATTCGTGCGCAAGGTCATACCATGTCGTCCGCTGCTTGATAGCTCGCAGCTCGGACGCTGGCAGCCCTGTGTGCTCATCGAAGGGCTCACCATCGCTCGCTGCGGTCATCAGCTTTGACCGCCTGCTGTCGGCGAGCCCGACGGTCATGAATGACTCTGATTTCTCGCGCCCATTGACCGTCCACCGGACCATACCCGTACAGTCGGGGCGCCGATCACCGAAGGCTGCCCGTCAGAGTGTCGTCCTGCCAAGTTGCCAGCTGGTCGGCGATCGGGGTGCTGCCGGGTAAGTGCCCCGATCCGGTGGGGCGATCCGAGTGGGGACTTCAATGTCCAGGGACCACATCGGTCGGTGGGCGGGCCGTCGCCGGGTGCTCCGACTGCGTTCAGAGGGGGGATGGGGGCGAGTCGGCCAGGCGCCGTGCCCAGAAGGGGCGGTGGATCCAGCGGACTTCCTGGGCGTGGACGAGTCGGTGGCCCCGCAGATACGCAGTCCGCGCGGCCTCGACCTCGTGCGCATAGGCGGCGAGGCGGGAGTCCGCGCCGCGGTGCATACGACTCAGGTGGGTGTCGACGGCCAGGCCCGCGCTCATCCCGGTGTAGAGGGCGGTGAGGACGCCCTGGGAGGAGAGCGGGTCGAAGGCGATCGCCGCGTCCCCGGCGGCGGTCCAGCTGTCCCCGTACACCCGGTCCAGGTGCGCTGTGTGCGCGGCGGCCCGGCGTGGCGCGACTGGTGGCGCAGGCGGGGGCCCGTGCCTGTGGGTCCACCGGGACACGTGACTGGTGGCCGACAACCGTCGGTGGAAGTGGCGGGCGGTGTACGGGGCGGCAGACAGGTCGGTGTCGGTGAAGTAGGCGACGAGGCGCCCGCCGGAGGGCTGTGGGGCGGTGTACCACCAGCCGTCTTCGTCTGACTCGACGAGGGAGCGGCGGTCGGTGTCCCGCGAGTCCGTCTCCAGGTGCGCGTAAAGGGCTGTGAGCCGGTCCCGGACCCATCGCCGGGCCCCGCACCGGACGGCGATCGCGGCAGCGCGGCCGGTGGCGTCGATCACCCAGCGGCAGCACACCGTGCGCTCCCCACCCGCCCCAGGGGCATCGGCAGGGCCCGTCCCGCCGCGCAGAGCCAGAGTCCAACCGCCCTCCGGCCTCCGGGTCGTGCCGCGTACGGCCGTGCCCTCGGCGACCTCGGCTCCCGCCGCGCGGGAGGCGTCGCGCAGTCGCCGGTCGAAGAGCCGGCGGTCGAGATGCCAGCCGTGGCCGTGGGGATCGTTGATGAAGTCCATGGCGTGCAGGTCGGCCGAACCCCACGCCGAGAGGCTCCCGTAGCAGGGCAGATGGCCGGACCCGAGGACATGGTCAGCGACGCCGAGGTCACCCAGCAGGACCCGTGCGGCGGGGACGAGGGTCTCGCCGATCTTCGGCGGCCCGGTGCCGGCGTCCGCCAGCAGGACCGTACGGCCGGCCCGGGCGAGGGTGATCGCGGCGGCGGAGCCGGCCGGGCCACCGCCCGCCACCACCACGTCGTACGTTTCCGCGCCTTCCGATGCGGAATCGGCGCTCACTGGTTCTCGCGGAATGGGTCGAGTCTCTCCAGGTATCCGGCCGCGATCTCCTCCTCGGAGTAGCCGGTCGCCTGCGCCGCCGCCCTGACCGCCTGTGCCACGTGGTCGGCCTCGACGGTCTCGGGGGCGAGCCTGTCGGTGGGCCAGGTTCCGGCCGCTGCGGCCAGCACGGACGGACCCGCCTCGGGTACCTGGAGGTTGACGAGGTTCGCCGTGTCCAGTGCCTGGTCGAGCGGGGCTGCCGGGCGCGACTCGACCTGGATCCGTGCGGGGAACCTGCCGTCGCCCACGGTGTAGTCGCGCACCTCGACGATGCCGAGCTTCGGCCAGTCCTTGATCATCTGTGTGCGCTGCTCGTTCATGTCGCCCGTGAGACCGCGCAGCCAGGTCGCCCGCCGCTCGAACGCCTCCTCCCGGGCGCTGTCGTCGGCGTCGGCCGACGGCGCGTTGACCTTCTCGAAGTCCTCCAGCTTCAGCACGTGGTTCGGTACCTGGGCGGGCCAGAAGGTCGGCAGGTACGGGCTGTAGCGGGGGCCGAGGTTGGCCAGCACCTCGTAGCCGGAGCGGCAGCTCGCGGTGTCCGTCTGCCAGGGGGCGGCCATCCAACGGGTGAGGTCGCCGGGCCCCTGCGCGAACAGCGGGCCGTTCGCGGCGGTCGCCTCCTGCGGAGTGAGGGTGGGCCCG
Organism: Streptomyces sp. NPDC002144; assembly: GCF_053593695.1. NCBI lineage: Bacteria > Bacillati > Actinomycetota > Actinomycetes > Kitasatosporales > Streptomycetaceae > Streptomyces > Streptomyces sp. NPDC002144. The sequence continues at coordinate 43,047 of NZ_JBSFDB010000016.1, read as the reverse complement.
TAGTCGGGTTCCGCGGTGTTCGGGGATCGGTGCTTGATGCGGAAGGGCGCGCTGTACATGCTCGGGGTTCTGATCGGCCAGGTGACTTCGATCCCCGGGTGGAACGCGTCGGCGGCGCAGCTCTCCAGGGCGGCCCGGTCCAGCAGTCCCGGCTGCTCGGCGACGGGGGCGGCGTCCACGTTCGGTCGGGAAGGCCGAAGCGGTCCGGCCTGGAAGGCGCCGTCGGCCCAACGGCTCAGCATCCAGTCCTGGGTTGGTGACAGTTTGCTGTGCTGACGCACGGACTTGGGCTTGCTGGCCATGGCGTCGCCGTAGAGCCACGGCCACGGCACCGGGGACGTGCCGTCGCGGTCGTAGTCGCGCAGGGAGACGTACGTCTGGCGGCGCAGTTCCCGGTTGCGTGGGGACGGATCGGCGAGCCGCTTCCGCATCTCCGGGGAGAGGAAGAAGTTGGGGCCGTTCCACCCGAACTGTGTGGCGAAGCCGTGGTTCACCCATTGCAGATCGCAAAACCGGCGCAGTATCGGTTCAATATGGTCGGTGAACGAGATCTGCGACGGGCGAGTCAGTGAACGGGCCGTGACGAAGACATCGAAAAGCAGGTCGTAGAGGGTGCGGACGGATTTCACACCGGGGGCGTAATGGGGAGGTCCCACCACGACCCAGGCAGAGGTGGCGGTGAGATCTCTGCCGTCGATACGAACCTTCGCCGTGACCGGGCCGTCGGACACGTCGTCGTACCAGGTGTCGTTGTTCGTGACTCCGGTGATCGGCTTGTTCTTGTAGGAGGCGGAATTTCCTCTTCCGCCGAGCACCAGCAGGCGGCCGTCGGATTGGGTGGAAATCTCTCCGAGATATACCGCCTTGTCCATGATCTTGCCGGAATCGAATTTCTGCGTCTCGGTCATCGAGCCGCGAACGGTGCGGCTTCCGGGGTCGATGACCAGCTTCTTCCGGTTGGCGCCCGTGACGTCGGCGTTTCGCAGGCCGTACTGCTCCGGCGCGAGTGTCTTGCCCTCGGGGGTGTCGAGCGGCAGATGGAACTGGTACCAGGCGGCCTTCTTGTTGGCCAGGTGCACGGTCCACTGAATCTCGGAAACACCCGCTTCGCCCGGCTTCAGCTCCCGTACGACCTCTCCTGCGGCGTTGTAGCCGTATACCCGGAAGCGGGCGGCCTGCCTCCGGATCGCCCCGGAAGCGTCCTTGTACGCGCCGGCGTCCGCGGGTTTCTGGTCCGGTGATTCCGGGCCGATGAAGGGTGCTTCTTTGCTGTTGCCGACCCGGGCGACACCAATGGCAGGGTGAATTTTCACCTGCACGATTTCAACGTCCATCGAACACCCTTCCGTTGCAGGACCGCCGGTTCGATCTTAAACGGAAGACCTCGCGATTTCGGCCGAACATCGAGATTGCCGAACGGCTGTGCGGATGCATCCTGGGGCGCCAAGCTGGCGCCACCCCCGGCTTCAGCCAGGGCAGGAAACGTGACTCCTGTGCAGCAGGGCGGGGGTCTGCGATACGCCGACAAGGTGGATCGCAGTGCTCTGACCCGCAGGTTTGATCACTACCTAAGGACATCCTGCCTCCCCGGCTCCGTACGGCCGGGCGCGCAAGCCGATCTTTGCGGGACTGCCCTCACGACCTCGTGCACGGTTGACTGTGTCACGTCGGAGGCCGCGGAGCCGCCCCGGTCACACCCGCGAGCCACTGGGCCGGGTGTGTCGCTCATCTGCTCGCGGCGGAGCGTCCGCGAGGATCTCCACGAACGGGCCGTGGGCCAGGAGTTCGACCAGGCCGAGTCGCCGGGCCTGGGTGATGTCAGCCCAGTTGCCCGGCCGGACCGGGCTGCAGAACAGCACGCGCCCCTCGGTGTCCGTGAGGACCATGGACTTCACGGCGTTCTGCTTGGTCTTGCCGGAGACGAACCTGTCTCCCGGTCTGACCGCTGGCGCCCAGGAACTCGACGACCTCGGCGAGAGTACGCAGCCGGACGTCCGGCGCGACGGTCCAGCCCCCGCTGCGCCAGCAGCGGCCGGACCTCGCCGATGGCGCGGATAATGGTGGAGCGGTGCACGCCGAACCAGCAGGCCGTCACGTCATGAGTGGTGCCATGGCGCGGACTCACCAGCGTGGCCAGCAGCCGGTCGACGAAGACGAATCTGTGCTTCGCCCTGCGCCTACAGCCCGTCACCGCAGGCGAGCCGTCAGGCGTGCCTGATGCTGCTCGTGCCACAACGGCCCTACCTCGGCAACGAGTTCAGCGATTATATCCGGCGACAGTCCAGTGACCCGGTACTCCGCCACGATCAACCCACGGGCGCCAGCCCCCATCACGCACAGCTCAACGAGCCACCCGGGCGCCGAGCTACGGCCAATTGTGCACGAGATCGTTAAAGCGTGTTGCGACCGCGAGCGAGCGCGGACGTCGGCGGAAGCGTTGAGATCGAGCGTCCATCGCCGTCAAAGGGCCGCGGCCCGGGCCGGTCGCCGGTGAGGTGCGTGCGGCCTCCGCTCGGCCTTGAGCGAGCCAGGAACGGTCCGGGGCAAGCAACGGTTCGCGTCACACGGACGCATCGATTTTCGGATCAGTGCCAACAAGTTTCCTTGCCGCCGTCCCTCTCGGTGCCGACCGATACCGAGTAGGCGAGGCCCGTGCCGACCTCGGGCTCGGGCGAGAAGCCTTTGGGACGGAGGTCGACGTCGAGCAGCAGATGCCGGCCCTGCTCGGTCCTGGTCCAGCAGGCACCCTCCACGGTGGCGGGCGGTGCCCCGGCGGCGGGGTCCTCCTCGAACTTCCAGCCGGCCGCGGCGGCTGTCTTGGTGTAGTAGGCGATGACGTCGTCGGGTTTGCCCGGGAACGCGTACAGGCGGTCCGCGTGCAGCCAGGGCGCTCCGCTGCTGTCGTCGTCGCATCCGGTGGTCACGCCCACCCCGCGGTAGTTGGCGGGTGCCGAGGCATCGGCGGGTGGTGAGTCGAGGAGTGGCTGCTTGGCCAGTCGCTTGAGTTCGGCGGCCGTGTCGTGACAGCCGTCGCCGCCGCCGAGGGCGGAGCACGCACTGAGGAAGGCGGTCGGCAGCAGGAGAGCCGCCGCCAGTATGACGCGGGTGCCGACGGACGATGGTGTGGGGAACAACATGGCTCCTGCGAGTACGGGTGGACGTGGGTGCGAGGACTGGTGACCGGGCGCGGTCCCTTGGGGGCCGCGCCCGGTTTGTCGTTCGTTTGGATCACTGCTGATCGCCGACGGCTGCTAGCCCCAGAGGGGGCCGTAGCGGTACAGGTAGCTGCCGACCGAGTAGAGATACTGGAGCAGTAGCCCCCTGTTCAGCCAGTAGCGGGTTTGTCTGCGGTTGTAGCTGCTGCTCTCGAAGATCCGTGCCGTACGGTTGTTGTGCTGGTCCACCTTGGTGTCGCAGCGTCCGTGCCGTGGACACTTCTCTCCCCACTCGTGCGCGTTTCCTATCCGTTTGGCGGCGGCCGCACCGAAGAAATAGGTGAGGCTGGCCTGCCAGATGAAGTGACGGATGGCGTTGCGCCGGCCGTGGTTGCCCTTGATGTTCAAGGACAGGATGCCGGACAGGTAGATCACGAACATGCAGTTCGAATAGCCCAGGCTCATGCATGCCTTGGCCTCGTGACATTCCTTGCCGCACCGTCCGTCGAGGTCGTAGTTGTTGACGGGGTCGCCGTTGCCGTATTCGTAGGCGTTGGCACTGCCGCCGTGTACCGGGTCCGTGGACAGGAATCGGCCGGTGGTGGGGTCGTAGACCCGTACTCCCAGCAGGGTGAGTCCGGTGACGGTCTCGTCGGAGCGCTGCTTGCCGCCCAGCCACGCGTACCGCGTCGACGGCTGGCCCGTCCTGGGATTGCCGTACTCGTCGGCGTCCAGGACGGTCGGCGCGACGGAGGTGTCTGCGGGCAGCTGCAGGGTGATGTCCCCGTGCAGGTTCGCCATCTGCAGGACCAGGCCGCCGGTCTTGGTGGTGGTGGTGGTGGCGGCGAGGTTGCCGTCGGCGCCCTGGATGTTGCGGGTGACGGTGCCGGCGGTGTCCTCACTGATCCACTGGGGGTTGTCGTCGTCCGAGCCGTAGTGGTTGACCTTGGCCGAGGTCTGGGTCCAGGTGCCCGAGGAGTTGCTCTCGGTGGTCCAGGACCGCAGGCGCAGCATGGAGTCCAGGTTCCAGGACTGCCGTCGGCTGTCGGTGGTCTCCTGCTGGATCAGGTCGTTGGCGTAGTAGGCCAACGTGGCGCCGGGCCGGCTGGTAGTGCGGCCGAACGCGTCGTAGACGTAACCCGAGTTCACCAGACGGTCGGCGGTGTCGTAGGCGTAGGTCGTGGTGGTGGCGCCGGTCGTGGCGCAGTCCGCGCCCACCGCCGCAGTGGCCGTCGCCAGGGACTTGCGGTTGCTGTTCTTGTCGTAGGCGTAGGTGCGAGTGGTGCAGTATGCGTCGGTGCTGGTGTCCTGGACCTGAGTGAGGCGGCCCGCCGCGTCGTAGCCGTAGGTCTGGGACGCGGTGACGCCGGGTGTTCCGGTATGCGTGGCCCGCTGGCCGTGCACGGTCAGGGTGATGCTGTCGGAGACCAGGACGGTGCCATCCGACGTACGGGTATAGAGCCGGCTGGTCATCGCTCCTGTGGTGTCGGCGGTCTGGGCCATGGTGTAACCGCCGGGCAGAGTCTGGCCGGTGACGGCGCCGTCGGCGTCGTAGCGGGCCGTGAACGTGCCAGCCACGGAGTCGGTGACCGACGTGGCCAGACCGCGCGGATCGATCACGGTGTCGTAGGTGTAGGTGGTGGTGGACGGGACGCTGTCGGTCACCTTGAGCGGCCGGTCCAGCGCATCGTAGGACGTGGTGGTGGTACCGCCGTCGGCGTCGGTGTAGGAGATCTCCCGGCCAAGGGCGTCGTAGGCCTTGCTGATGGTGCCGCCGGCCGCCGAGGTCACCTTGAGCGGCAACCCGGTGGCAGGGTCGTACGTCGTCGTGCCCGCTGGCACCGCGGCGCCGAGCCCTCCGCTGGTGGTGAAGACGGTCGCCCGGCCCGCGGAGTCGAAGCCCGAGCTCGTAGTACGGGTGACTCCGTTGGCTGTCTCGGTCACCTTCGTCGGCTGGCCGTACAGGCCGTACTCGAAGGTCTTCGTAGGCAGGCCGGTCGGATTGCTGCCGCCGCCGCTGATCGCGGCCACAGGCGCGGTCTGGCAGACCAGGTCGGCCCATTCGGGCCGGTTGCCGCAGGTCCCGGTGGAGCCGGCGGTGTAGTACGTGGTCCTGGTGGTGCCGGCGTCGCTCCCGCCGGAGGCGGGCTGGGACGTCGTTGCGACCCGGCTCTGGCTGTCGTACGAGGTCGCGGAGGTGAGGCCCAAGCCGCTCGGATCCTGGGTGGTGCCGGTGGGCTGGCCCTTGGTCCAGTCGATGGTGTGGGCCGTGACGCGGGGGTCGGCCAGCAGGGTGGGCCAGGAGCGCGGCTGTGCACCCTCGGTGACCTTGGTGACCTGGTCCTGGATGGTCGCCGTGCCGTCGGTGGGACGGCCGGTGTCGTACTCCTGGACGGTGTGCACGCGGGCCGCGAGCTGACTGCCGGCGCCGGCGAGCGTGGTGGTGCCGCTCGTCAGCTTCGCCTCGAGGGTGACCGGGTGCAGCGGGCCGTAGGTGTCGGTCTCGCGGACGCCGTCGGCGCTGTAGACCGAGACGGTGGACAGCAGTTGGGCGCGCTCGGCGGACGACAGGGCATTGATGCCCAGGTTCGTCAGCTGGGTGCGCTGGGCCGCGGTGGTGCCGAGCGCCAGTTCGCGGTTGGCCGCGGTCAGAGTGCGGGTGGTGTTGCCGAACCCGTCGTACTCGGTGACGTCGATGTGGTGACCGGGCGCGGCCTGGTCCACCTCGCGACCGGAGGCGTCCAGGTAGTGGATGGCCGCCCGCTGGTACCCGCCTGAGGCGAGGGCGGGGCCGTCGTGGCCCGAGGGCACCTGGTCGGCCGGGAAGACGGCGGTGCCGTCGGTGGGCACGTGGCTCTGCCCCCAGGACGCGATGGCCGTCGCGCCGAGGTCCTCCGGCGCGGAGCCGCCGCTGAGCGGGACGCCGTAGACGATGTTCGTCTCTGCGGTGCCGTTGGTCTGGGTGGCACTTCCTGGAGTGAGGGAGGGACGGGACACCTTCAGCAGCATCCGGTCGCCGGCCGCCGGATTGGAGCCGGCCTGACCGTAGCCGAAGGTCCACGGCAGCTGTCCGGGTGGTGTCTGGGTGGTGACGCGCCCGTCGGAGTCGTAGCCGTACGTGGTCTTCAGCGCCGGGGAGATCCGCGGGTCCCAGGATTCGGCGAGACGGTCCGAGACGTCGTACCGGTAGGCCGCCACGGCCGTTGCGGTCGCGGCAGCGGCCCCGGGCGCGGTGGACCACAGCCGGATGGCCGAGACCTGGTCCTTCACGTCACCGAACGCCGAAGCGGTCGCGGTGGTGGTGGTCGCGTAGACGAACTCCAGGACGCGGCAACCCTTGACCGAGGGGTCGGCCTGGCAGGTTGCGGCCGGGACGGCGGAGGTGGCTGCGATGAGGTACTTGGGCCGTGCCGTCTGCACGCCGCCCACGGTGACCGGCTCGGAGACGGTCGTGGTGGTGGAGTCCGCGACCCCGTCGGTGTACGAGGTCTTCGCCTGCCAGGTACTACTGGTCGACGTGGTCCGGACAAAGGTGGTGACCTCGCCGAGGCTGCTCTCGATGGTGAAGGTGCCGGCGAAGGAACCGGTGAGCGTGTAGTCCTCCGAGCCGGGTTCGGGTACCCAGCCCTTGCCGTCCCCGGTCGCGGTGAAGCGGATCTCGGAGTTGTCGGCGGCCGTGACGACGCTCAGCGAGGTGGCCGAGGTCTTGCGCAGATAGGAGAAGGGCGTGTCCACCTGGTCGGACGCCGCGCCGTATGTCCATTCCTCACCGAAGATGGGTGCCTGGTCGTCGTGGGCGCCGGCCTGAGGGGACCGGGATGAGGCCGTGCGGTCCACCGTCAGGCCGAAGTAGGAGGCGTCGGTGGCCGACAGGTTGTAGTCACCGGTAAGCAGGTTGAGCTTACCGGGGCCGACATCCGTGGTGGCGGCGCCGTCGGCGCCGCGGTCCACCACGACACTGATCGCGTCGGACGACGCCGAGGCGCCGGAGCCGGTGAAGTCGGCGCGCAGCTGGATGTCGCCGTCGGGGTTGACGGTCGAGGTGGCGTTCCAGGTGAGCTTGGCGCTCTTGCCCGCGGTGAGCGGGGCCGGCCACGAGGACAGGGGCTGACCGCCCGCGGTCACGTCCGCGGCGGGCACGGGGGTCCAGGCGTCGGCGTCGCCGCGCCGCCAGTCGAAGGAGACGCCGGTGTATTTACCGCTGTCCGCCTCGGCGGTCAGCGGCACCCGGGCCGCGGTGCGGGTGCCGTCGCGGGGGCTGGTGACGCCGCCCGGCCCTACGTGGAAGGTGTAGACGACCGGGTCGGACTTGTTCTCCGCCTTGTCGGTGCTGCGGACGGACAGGATGTTGGTGCCCGCGGTATCGGGCTTGATGGTGATCTTCAAGGTCGTTGTGAAGTTACCTTGGCTCCGAAGGAGATGATTGCCTGCAAGAGACAACAATGAGGATCTTTCCGTCTGTCGGCGATCGAAGCCTTTGTGCATTCTTGACGCACCGAGAAGCGGGTGAACGGCCCCACGGACGGGCCCAGTTGCGTGTTTGGGCGATATGACGCCGCACCTGACATCCCCTCAGATGAAGCAGTGAGGCACAGGAGCTCCCGAGGCAACAGCGGAACTTGTCGGCCCAACGCATCCCCGTGGTCGTCACGATGCTGTTCTGCCTGCCACAGGCCTGCCCGAACACCATCGACACGTTCAACTACGCGCCGCTCGCCCTCGGCGCGGTGCCGGCACTGGCCGACGCACTGTGGGCGGCCGAGGGCCGACGCACTTGCGGCGTCCCCGAGCGGCGCCCTTGTCGAGACCGGAACTTGATCGAACCCGTTGAGCGCCAGCTGCTGCAGACGTTGGAGTCGCTCTACGAGCGTGCTGTCGATCACGCACCAGGCGGAGCACGTTGACCGCGGGTGGTCCGGATGGCACAGCCTTGCGTCCTTGAGCCAGTCGCGGACGATCCTTGTAGTTCTTCAGCCGACCGATCGAATGCTCGACCCGCGCACGGACCCGACGACGCTCCGCGTTGTCGGCTTCCTCGCCGGCCGGCAGGGGCCGGCCGGGTCGTTTGCGGTGCGGACGACCAGGCCGGTGTTGATGCAGGCGCCGTCGCCGAGCACGGTGACGCGCTGGCACTGGTGCGGCAGGCCGGAGTTGCGCCACACATGGGCACCGGCCTTCTTGCCTGGGGCCGGACGAGCGGTGGCCACGACCAGGCGCGTAGGCGATGCCGAAGAGCCGGGGCCGCACCGCCATGAACACCTTCGCCGCCTCGTCGAGGGAGTCCGTGCCGTCCAGCGCGTCAGTGTCGTCGGGGGAGTCCGTGCCCTCCAGGGAGTCCGTGTCGTCGCCCCGAGTCATGCGTGCCGCCTTCACTTCCGACCCGTTCACGCAAGCGCTCGCCCATCGTACGGCGGCCGTTGGCACAACGATCAGCCGTCGCGGGTGGCCGAGGCAGCGGCACCCCGATCGCGGCCCATGCCGAGGTCGACCGGATACAGTGCGCGAAAGGGCAGCCCGGTCAGGAGGGGAAGCGTGACCGACACCAGCGAGACCCGGCCCGCCGAGGGCGAGGCGCAGGCGCCGCGGCGGAGCCGACTGTACCGCCTGATGCGCTACATACCCCTGATCGCCCCCGTCCTGCTGTGGACGGTGCCGTGCGGGGTGCTCCTGTACGCCGGCCAGCACTGGCCGCTGCCCGTCACGCTGGCCGGCACCGCCCTGTTCGCCCTCGGCCTGGTCGGTATGCCGCTCGCGATGGTGCGCGGTCACGGCCGGCGCCAGCAGGACCGGATGGCGATCGTCGGGGACACCCTGCTGGGCAGCAGCTGGGTCCTGTTCACCTGGTCGGTGCTGCTCGGCATCCTCCTGCGGCTCGCCCTGACCGTGGCGGGCGTCGGCGAGAGCCAGGACCGGGCCCGGATCGTCACCTGGGCCGTCCTCGCCGTGACCGTGGTCCTTCTCGCCTGGGGGTACGCCGAGGCCCGCCGCGTGCCACGCGTGCGCCGACTCGACGTGCCGCTCCCTCGGCTGGGTGCCGGGTTGGACGGGCTCCGGGTCGTCCTGATCACCGACACCCACTACGGCCCTCTCGATCGTGCCCGCTGGTCGGCTCGGGTGTGCGAGACGGTGAACGCCCTGGAGGCCGACGTGGTCTGCCACACCGGCGACATCGCGGACGGCACGGCCGAACGCCGCCGCGCCCAGGCCCTCCCCCTCGGCACCGTGAAGGCCACCCGGGCCCGTGTGTACGTCACCGGCAACCACGAGTACTACAGCGAGGCCCAGGGCTGGGTCGACCTGATGGACGAACTGGGCTGGGAGCCGCTGCGCAACCGTCATCTACTGCTCGAACGCGGAGGCGACACCCTCGTGGTCGCCGGCGTGGACGACGTCACCGCCGAGTCCTCCGGCCTGGCCGGCCACCGGGCCCACCTCGCCGGAGCCCTCGACGGCGCCGACCCCGACCTGCCCGTCCTGCTCCTGGCCCACCAGCCCAAGTTCGTCGACCGGGCGGCAGCCGCCGGCATCGACCTCCAGCTCTCCGGCCACACCCACGGCGGCCAGATCTGGCCCTTCCACCACCTGGTCCGCCTCGACCAGCCCGCCCTCGCCGGCCTCACCCACCACGGCCCCCGCACCCTCCTCTACACCAGCCGCGGCACCGGCTTCTGGGGCCCTCCGTTCCGCGTCTTCGCCCCCAGCGAGATCACCCTGCTGGTACTGCGCTCCCCGCACCAGCCCACCGCTCCGTAGCACCGCACTGCGACACTTCACGCAGCTCGGCGACGCGCGGCTCGCGAGCTCGCGGCCCGTGACGGGGCGCTGTCAGTGGTGGGTGGCAGCATCGGGCGTATGACGGACACCGCGGCATTCGACCGGCAGTCCTTTCTGCTGATCCCGATGGCCCGGTACGACAGGCCGCCTCGCGCGCCGAAGACCACGGTCACCGATCCGGCGCCCCGCACGTCCCCGGCCGTAGCACCGCTCGCGCCGACGACCAGGTCCGCATGACCGTCCCCGTCCATGTCGCCGAGCGCCAGGGCGGAACCGAACCGGTCGCCGGCCCGCGGCTCGCCCGGGACACCGGGGTACGCCCGGCTGAGGACCTGGTGTCTGGCGACATGGACCCCCGTCTTGGAGCCGAAGGCCACCCCCACATACCCCGCACCGTTCTTGCCCCGGACAGTCGCGCCGGGCGCCCCGACGGCGAGGTCGTCGTAGCCGTCACCGTCGATGTCGGCGGCCCTGCCGGAGCCACCGTGGCCGCCACGCTCACCCCGCCGGGCGTCCCCATTCCCGCCGCCCCCTACTCCACGAGCGACACCCCGAGCGGCTCCCAGTCCACCCGTGTCCGTGCCCCGTCCCGTGCCCAGGTGACCTCCACGCGGGAGTCGTCGGCCTGCACACCGGAAACGGCTTCCGACAGGGCGACCGGCTCGGCGGTGAGGGCGGCCAGGGACACATGGACGGTCGTGCCGCCCGAGCGGCCGGCCAGGCGAGGGACCTGGGCCCATGGGGTGTAGGCCGTTCCCTGGGGGGCGCGGATCAGGGTGGGCTCCTCGTCCCAGCCGTGCAGGGCGTGCAGGGCCGAGACGAGGGGGCCGTCCGGGCCGGTGGCCCAACCGGTCTGTGTGACACGGGAGTCGGCGGGCGCGCCGAGGACACGGTGGATGCGGAGTTCGTACGGCCCCCGGGCCACCGTCACGCTCTCCACCCGCAGCCCGGGCACCATCGGCGGGCCCCCGGTGTAGACCGGTCGGTGCCAGGATGCGGCCCAGCCCCAGCCGGCGCCACCGCCCGCTCCCAGCGGATGGACACGGCACCGGACGCTCCCCCGGCCGCCCACCACGACGGACAGGTGGTTGTCGGCAGCATTGCCCTTCGCGGTCGGTCCGGTGTGCGTCGAGTACGCCAGCCGTCCGTAGTGCGGATCGTCCGCGTCCGCCGAGTCGCCCTCGTGCGGCCGTACATGGTCGGTGCCGTGGTTGTGCAGTCGTACGATCCCGTCGGCGCGGGTCGACTGGAGCAGCAGCCCGGGTGCCGGCAGGGCGAGTACACGGTCGGCCGTCTCGACCGGCGCGGGCTCCTCGGGGGCGGTCCACAGCGGGTGGTCCGGCGGGGCGAGCAGGGCGACGAAGGCCTTCGAGGCCCAGTACGGCGAGGAAGGGCCGGAGTAGGTCTGCAGGGTCGCCTCGTGCGGGCCGTACCAGCCCAGGCTCAGCAGTCCGTCCTCGGTGAGGGCGTCCCGGTCCAAGAAGTGGCGCAGGCTGCCGCTGATCAGGCGGCGGGAGGTGCCCGGGATGAGCGGGGTGTGGCCGGTGACGGCGCCGAGGCCGACGGCGGCCGAGGCGGCGAAGCGGTAGGTCAGTGAGCGCCCGTAGTGCAGCGGCGCGCCGTTCGCGGCGAAGGACAGGGAGAAGGCGTCGAGGTGTTCGCGCAGGCGGGCGCCGTACACGCCGTCGTCCGTACCGGCCAGATGCGCGTCCAGGACCGGATACAGGTGCAGGGCCCAGCCGTTGTAGTGGTCGAAGGCGCGGGCGTCACCGTCGGTGTACCAGCCGTCGCCGACGTACCAGCCCTCCAGAAGGTCCCGTGCGCGCTGCCGTACGGCGGCCGTTTCGGCGTCGCCGCGGCCCACCGACTCCAGGAACCCGGCGACGGTGTAGGGGAAGAGGTACCAGTTGTTCGGCGCGGGCGTGTGCCGCAGGGCGCCGCGCAGCCATTCCTCGGCGCGGTCCTGGACGTCGGTGTCGAGGTTCTTCCACAGCCAGGGCGCGGTCAGACGCAGGCCGAGGGCCACGGATGCCGATTCGACCATGGGCTGGCCCTGGACGTGGTGGTCCAGGATGAGCGGCCAGGACTCGGTGTCGTCGCGGCCGGGGGTGCGGGTGCCGGCGGTGAGGCCGCTCGCGTAGCGCTCCAGCCAGCCGTGCGGGTCGGCGCCACCCGCCCCGGCGACGCGGAAGGCGGCGGCGAGGAAGGTACGGGCGTAGCCCTCCAGGCCGTCGGAGCGCACGCCCGAGCGGGAGGGCCGTCCGGGCAGGTCGAGCAGGGCGCTGCCCGGGGTGCTCCAGCGCCAGGCGGCGGCCAGCAGACCGTCGGCGACGGCCTCCCAGTGGGCTCGGGTGTATCCGGTGTACGGGCTCGACTCCCGGTCCTCCGGGGGAAGTGGGAAGGGAAGGGTCATGCCGTGTACGCCAGCCTTTCGCGTTGTACGGGATGCAGGAAACCGGCGCCCGCGGCCCAGCGGGCCGTCTCGGCGACGGCGAGTTCGGCCAGGCGGCCCCACTCGTTGCCCTGGGAGCCGGCCAGGTGCGGGGTGATGAGCACGTTGTCGCAGTCCCACAACGGGTGGTCGGGCGGCAGGACTTCGGGGTCGGTGACGTCGAGGACGGCGCGGATGCGGCCGGCCCGGGCGGCGTCGGTCAGCGCGTCCTGGTCGATGACCGCGCCGCGTGCGGTGTTGATCAGGGCGGAGCCGGGGCGCATCGACTCGATCAGGGATCGGCTGACCAGGCCGCGCGTGGCGGGCAGCAGCGGAGTGTGCACGCTGACGGTGTCGCTGCGCACGAACAGCTCCTCCAACCCGACGCGTGCAGCGCCGAGTTCGGCGGCATCGGCGTCGGTGACGTAGGGGTCGTGCAGGAGGACGTCGAGGTCGTGGGAGCGCAGCAGTTCCATCACGCGGCGGCCGGTGAGGGAGGCAGAGAGGATGCCGACGGTACGGCGGTGGTTGCCGACGGTGCGCGGAGTGCGCAGCCAGGGGGCGCGGACCCGCGTGGCGTGGTACTCACGGGCGCGCTCCAGGACGTGTTTGCCGGTCAGCAGGATCATGGCGAGGGTGTACTCGGCGACCGGCAGGGCGTTGGCGGCGGCGGCCGAGGAGACCACGATGCCGCGGTCCCAGCAGGCGTCGGTGACGTGCGCGCGGACGCTGCCCGCGGTGTGGACCACCGCACGCAGCCGGGGGGCAGCCGCCAGCGCGGCCGCATCCAGCGGCGGACAGCCCCAGCCGGTGATCAACAGGTCGACGTCGGCGAGGACTTCGCGAGCGCGCGGGGTGGTGAGGTCGTCGAGCGCCGGGGGTGGGGCGAGGTCGCAGATCGCGGCGAGGGCTTCGAGGGACTCGGGGTCGAGGACGGCCGCGGCCGCGTCCCGGGACATGGCGAGGGCGGCGCGTGGACGGAACGTCGAGTCGGTCATGGGGGTGCGTGAACTCCTCAGCGAGCCTGGCTACTTGACGGAGCCCGCCGTCAGTCCGCTGCGCCAGAAGCGCTGCAGCAGGACGAAGGCGAGGATGAGCGGGAGGACGGCCAGCAGGGAGCCCATGATCACCACCGGGTAGTAGTCGGGCTCGACGGTGGCCTGACTGTTCCACGTGTACAGGCCGAGGCTGACGGGATACAGGTCCTGGTTGGAGAGCATCACCATCGGGAGGAAGAAGTTGTTCCAGATGGCGGTGAGCTGGAAGAGGAAGACGGTCACCAGGCCGGGGCCGAGCATGCGCAGCGCCACCCGGGCGTACATGGTCAGCTCCCCCGCACCGTCGATGCGTGCGGCCTCCAGGACCTCGTCGGGGACGTAGCCCTGGCTGAAGATGCGGCCGAGGTAGACGCCGAAGGGATTGAACAGGACCGGGATGAACACCGCCCAGAAGGTGTTGACGAGTCCGGTGCCGGAGGCCATCAGGTACAGCGGCAGGGCGAGGACGGTCTGCGGGACCATGACGGCCGCCAGGACCAGCCCGAACAGCTTCTCCTTGTGCCGGAAGCGGTACTTGTCGAACGCGTAGCCGCAGGCCACGCTCACCAGGGCGCCCAGCGCGGCGCCGAGGACGGCGTACAGCAGGCTGTTGAGGTACCAGCGGCCGTACTGACCGCCGTCCATGGCGAACAGGTCGTGCAGGTTCTGACCGAAGGAGAAGTCCTTCAGGGACAGGATGTTGCTGCCGAACAACGCGTCGCGGGTCTTGCCGGCCGCGAGCACCAGCCAGAGCACGGGCAGCAGGGTGTAGAGGACGGAGAGGGCGACCACGACGTTGACGGTGGCCCGGCCCAGCGTCCTCGGGCGCAGCAGGGTGGTGTCGGCGGCGCTCATCGGGCCTCCTCCGTGCGGTCGAGCCGGCTGGTCCAGCGGGTGACGGCGTAGGACAGGGCGATGGTGCACAGCAGCAGGACGACCGAGGCGGCGGCGGCCAGGCTGTAGTTGTTGCGGGTGAAGGCGGCGTCGTAGATGTACATGCTCGGTGAGAAGCGGGAGCTGATCATCGGGGAGGACTGGCTGAGCAGCATCGGCTCGGTGAACAGCTGCAGGCCCCAGATCAGGGTGAACATGGCGACCATGACGACCGAGGCGCGCACCAGCGGGGTCTTGACCTGCAGTGCCGTGCGCACGGGTCCCGCGCCGTCGACGACGGACGCCTCGATCACCTCGCGGGGCACGGCCTGCAGGGCGGCGTAGAAGACCACCATGTTGTAGCCGAGGTTGCTCCACAGGGCGATGTTCACGATCGACGGGAGCACGGTGTGCAGCCCCAGGAAGTCGACCGTGATGTCGGCCTTGGCGAACAGTTCGACGACCGGGCTGATGCCGGGCGTGTAGAGGTAGAGCCAGATCAGGGCGGCGATGATGCCGGGCACGGCGTGTGGCAGGAACAGGCCGAGCTGGGCCGAGGCCCGCAGCCGTACGACGCCGGAGTCCAGGAGCAGCGCCAGGACGAGGGAGCCGATCACCATGAGCGGAATGTAGAGCAGGCAGTACAGGGCGACCGTGCCGAGCCCGGACAGGAACGTCGGGTCGGTCAGGACGGCCGTGTAGCTGCGGAACCCGACGAAGATGGTGCGGGCGGTGCCGAAGCCGAGGCCCGGATGATCGTCGCCGTAGAAGCTGAGGTAGACGGCGGTGCCGACGGGGATCAGGAAGACGGTCACCAGCAGGGCGAAGAAGGGCGCCATCAGGACGCCGCAGGCGCCGAGTTGACGGCGCCGGGCCGCCTTGCGGGTGCGGTGGGCGGGGGCCGGCGCGGTGCCGGGGGGTGCGGCGGGCGGGGCGTGCTGGGTGGTCGCGGCCACGGGGTTCACCTGCCTTTCGGGCGGCTCAGGTGGGGTGCGGGGGCCTTGCCGGTGGATCAGGTGGGGTGCGGGGGCCTTGCCGGTGGCTCGGATGCGGGCGGGTGCCTTGCCGGTGGCTCAGGTGCTGTGCTGGGTGGTGGACAGGCCCAGGGCCTTCAGGTCGGGCATCGTGCCGTCCTGGGCCGCGCGCACCGCGTCGATGAGGCTGCCCTGGCCGCCGCCGACGCGCGCGAAGCCGTCCTGCATCACCTTGCCGGTGGCGGTCATCCGCGGGCCCCACACCCAGCCGTCGCGGATCTTGCGGGCCTCCTGGTCGTAGAGGGTGTAGATGTCCTGTCCGCCGTAGTACGAGCGGTCGAAGGCCTTGCGGTCGACGGGGACCAGGCCGGGCACGGCCGGGTACTGGCTGCTCGCGCCGCTGGAGAGCCGGGCGCGCAGGGCGTCGGGGTGGGAGACCTGCCACTCGATGAACTCCATGGCGGCCTCGGGATGCCGGCTGTCCTTGGTGACGGCGAAGGTGGAGCCGCCGTGGGTGCCGATGGCCGGGTGGCTCTCGTCCCACTGCGGCAGCGGCGCGATCCGCCACTTGCCCTTCAGCCCGGGCTGCGCCTTCATCTGTGCGCCGGCGTCCCAGGCGCCGGTGAGCCGGGTCAGCACCAGCCCGTCGGCGACCTGGGCGTCGTACTGGCGGCTGTCCATGGCGTTGACGAACACGACGTCCTCGTCCATGAGTTTCTGCCAGTACGACGCCACACGCCGGGTGGGCGCGTCGGCGAGGGAGACGTTCCAGGCACCGTGTGAGGTGTCGAACCACTGGGCGCCGGCCTGCCAGCAGTAGGCCGCGAACGGGGTGGCGAGGCTGTCTGTGGGGAACAGCGCCAGCCGGCGTTCGGGCGCCTTGCGTTTGACCGTGTGCGCGAGTTCGGCGAACTCGTCCCAGGTGCGCGGGACATGGAGGCCGTAGTGCTCGAACAGGTCGGTGCGGTAGTGCATGACCATCGGCTCGACGTCCAGCGGGACGCTGAAGGTGTGGCCCTGGAAGGTGGTGAGACCGAGGGCCTGCGGCAGGAGCTTTGCCTTGAGGGTGTCGCTGATCATGCCGCTGATGTCGCGGGCGACGCCGTCGATGGCGAAGCCGGGTATCTGCGGGTACTCGATGGTGGCCACGTCCGGCGCGTTGCCGGCCCGGGCGGCGTTGGAGAGCTTGGCGTAGCCGCCCTGGGTGCCGGACGGGATCTGCTGGAAGTCGACCTGGATTCGGTCGTGGGTGCGGTTGAACGCGTCCACCACCTGCTGGCTACCCCGCAGGGCGGACCAGAAGGTGATGTGCGTGGTCCCGCTGGTGCTGCCCGCCGAGGTGGCACCCTGTCCGCTGCAGGCGCTCACGGCACCGGTCAGCGGCAGGGCGGCCATCGCGGCGAGCACGGATCGACGGCTGCGTCGACCAGGCATCGGGCCTCCCGAGGCTCCTGCGTGCCCGGGTGGGCACGACCTGTTCGAGTCACCGGAATCCTCCGTGGCCCACGAGAAACGGTCAATAGAGCGATCAGAAGAAAATAAAGCGGTCAAACGCTCATCAGGTGGAAAACGGCTCCTCGGGCTCCCGTCTCACAGGGCCCGCGTCGAGCCGCGCACCGTGAGGGTCGGCAGCAGTTCGACGCGCTGCACCGAGCGCGTCCCCTCGCCGTGGGTGCCGTCCAGGCGCCGCAGCAGGAGTTCCGCGGCCACCCGGCCGACCTCGCCCTTGGGCGGTGACACCGCCGTCAGCGGCGGGCTGCCGAGACCGGCCACCACGTCGTCGTAGGCGACGACCGAGCAGTCCTCGGGGACGCGCACACCGTTCTCGGCGAGCTGCTGCACCAGCATCAGCGCGTCCACGTCGCCGTGCAGGACGGCGGCCGTCGCGCCCGCCTTGCGCAGCAGCGCGGCCAGGTCCGTCACATCGGTGGGCTGCTGGTCGAGGGCGCCGCGGGAGGAACTCAGCGCCCAGGCCCACTCCTCGACCAGGGGATGATCGCCGGCGATCTCGGTGAGCGCGGCGCGCAGGGTGCGGGCGGTGGGGCTGTCGTCGCGGGTCGCGAAGACCAGGCGCCGGTGGCCGAGGCCGACCAGGTGCTCGACGGCGAGGTGGGCGCCGTACCAGTGGTCGGAGCAGACCGAGTCCATGGCGTGCAGGGCGCTGCCCTTAGGAGGGCGGCGCTCCATCAGCACGGTCGGCACGTCCAGCGCGGCGAGCCAGCGGTAGTCGTCCTCCTCCGCCGCCGGACTGCGCCAGCGGGGCGCGAGCAGCACTGCGCGGGCCCCGTCGGCGAGCGCCCGCTCCACCTGGGGGCGTTCGGCGCCGGGCACCTGCGGGGCGATGTGCAGGGCGACCCGCAGACCGGCGGCGTCCAGGACGGTGCGGGCGCCGTGCAGGGCCTCGTAGAGGTAGGAGTGCCGCTCGGGCACCACCACGGCCACGGTGTCGCCCTCACCGGCGGCGCGCTCGGGCAGTTCCTGGGCGGGCAGGGTGGAGCGGACCACACCGTGGCCGCGCCTCAGTCTGCCCTCGCGGGTCAGCTCCTCGACGTCCCTGCGGACGGTCACCACGGACACCTGCAGTTCGGCGGCGAGGTCGGCGACCCGTGCCGTACCGCGCGCCTGCACGGCGGCGAGAATCCGCCGCCGCCTGAGATCGACCGGCTCACGCATACGGCCTCCGCCCCGGGAATGTTCGTTTGAGCGATCCGGCCACCATCATACGATCGCCCGCGCCGGCCACCATCCCTGAAGTGGATATCCGCTTGCCCGTCCGCCCCCCCCGCCCGCGAGGCTCGACGAATGCGACACCAAAGACCGGAGACACAGCCACGACAAGGGAGCGGCATGTGAAGGTCGCGTTCTTCGGGGACGTCCACGGATGCGTGCTGCACGCGCTGGGCGCCGCGGTGCTGTTGCGGAAGCGGCGCGGGATCCGGCTCGACGCGCTGATCCAGGTCGGCGATCTGGGCGCGTTTCCCGCGCCGGAACGGTGGGACGAGGCCAGTCGGCGGTTCGGCGCGGACCAGCCGGCGCAGAGCGACTTCTTCCGGCTGCTCGAGCCGTCACCCCGACTGGCAGACGCGGTACGCAGAGCGCTGGACCAGGTCCCCGCGTTCCACTTCGTCAGCGGCAACCACGAGGACCACGAGTGGCTGGCCACCCTGCATCACAACAGCCTGTCGGCCGTGACTGCGGTGGACCCGCTCGGCGCCTACCGCCACATCGCCTGCGGCAACGTCGTCGAGATCGCCGGCCTGCGCACCGCCTTCCTCGGACTGATCGAGTCGGAGGCGATGGACGTCGACCCCGACGCCTACGCCCGGCTGCTGGACGCCGAACCGGGCAGCGTGGACCTCCTGATCACCCACGACGGCCCCTACGGCATGTCCGAGTGGCGCGGCACCGTCCAGGGTTCCCCCAAGCTGACCCGGCTCATCGAGCATCTGCGGCCGCCCCTGCACGTCAGCGGCCACTACCACCACCCCAACGGGCCGCGTCGGTACGGTCCGACGACCTCGTACGCCCTCGCGCAGCTGGTGCGCCCGAAGGCCGACGGCAGAAGCGGTGCGCCGGTCAACCCGCGGCAGCAGGTCACACCCGGGAGCATCGGTCTGCTCGACACCGGCACCGGCGGCTTCGAGTACGTCCACGACCCGTGGCTCGCCGACGTCAGCGGCGACGACCTCGGCCTGGACGCCTTGGTCGCCGCCCGCTGAACACCTGAGGTCAGCCGTCCTTGCCCATCGCCTTGCGGACGGCGTCACGGGTGCGGTCGATCACCGCGGCGACGGGGCCCAGGGTGAGGTTCTTCGCCGCGGACTCGGTGCCGGGGTGCGGGTGGGTCGGAGCCATGGCCTCGGCGGCGCGCAGCGCCGTCGCCATGGACGCGAGCCGTGCCTTGTCCGCGCTGCGGCGGATGTGGATGAACTCGTAGCGCTCCTCGGAGCGCGCGTGGGCCATCACGTCCTTGCGCAGCGCGTCGAGTCCGGGCAGGAACTTGGGGTCGTCGGTGTCCATGCCGTCGAGCCGGCTGAGCACCTCCTTCGCCTCGCGTTCCTCGGCGAGCCGGGCCTCCACCACGGCCTCGCCGTCCGGCACCGAGGTGCGGGTGAAGGGGTGGACGACCTCCTCCTCCGCCGTCTCGTGCACGGCGAGCAGCCGGACCAGCCGGCGGAACGCGGCCCGGCGTTCCTCCCCGCCGGCCTTCTCGACCTCGTCGAACAGGTTGCGGATGTCGCCGTGCCGGCGCATGAGGAGGGCGACGACGTCGGCGTCGTCGGCGGCGATGCCGGCCATGTCAGTCCTTCTCCCGTGAGGCGGCATCGGGGTGCTCCCCCTCGGTCTGGTGGCGGTACTCCCGCCCGAACATCTCCCGGTGCTGCGCCATGACCCGCTCGCTCGGCGGCTCCTCGCCACCGTGGATCTGCTCCTGCATCCGCTCGAACCGCTCATGCGCGTCACGCACATAACCGGCGCCCAGCGTGGTCAGGTCCATCTGGGTGTCGAGGAGTCCGCGCAGGTAGGCCTTGTTGGGCTCGAAGGTGAGCACGTTGGGCAGCTCCGGTGCGAGGATCTCCTGCGGGTCGCGGCCGCCGTGACGGCGCATCAGATCGCAGGCGATACGGAGGTGTTCGAGCTCCATGTTGAGGTGCAGGTCCCAGATCGCCTTCACCTTGGGGTCGGACTCCTGCTCCAGGAAGGAGTGGTAGAGGTAGCACTCGTTGTACTCGTGGTTGACGAGCTGCTCCCACCACGTCTCGCCCGGGTCGACCAGCGACTCGTAGTGGGTGACGTGCTCCTCCTCGATCAGCCCGATCTCCTGGTAGAGCTGGCGGGCGATCGGCTCCATGTACTGCGGGCCGACGTTCAGGTAGAAGTTCATGGTCTGCTGCTCGGCGGACATGACGGTCAGCGCGTGCAGCTTGGACAGCGGGTTCACGGTCGTCCGGTCGTACGGCTCACGGACGTTGTCGGCCGGGTGACGGTGGTGGAACTTCGTCGGGCGGCCCGGCATGACCTCGGTGAGGTTCTCCACGATCGAGTCCGCCTTGCGGTGCTCGATCATCTCGTAGAGGTTGGCGTACCGGTACAGGTGGTCGAAGTCCTCCAGGACGCCGAACTCTTAGGCCTGCTTCAGGTAGGGGTCGGGTTCGTGCCGGGCGATCCAGCCGGTCAGGTCGACGGCGACCTGCTCGTAGGAGATCGTCGTCTCCAGCGCCGTGGCCAGTCCGGGCAGCAGCCAGTTGACGGCCTTCTGCTGCTGCGCCTCGGCGTAACGTACCTCCGCCAGCTGCCGTTTGACCTCCATGTCCGGACAGTGCCGGGCCAGCTGGTGGTTGAAGAGGATCGCCTCGACCTCGATGCCGTTCATCGTGATGATCCGGCACTTGGTGTACGGGTCGCCGCGGTCGGGGTCGACCGGTTCGACATCCCGCGCCAGCTGCGGATCTGACGTTCCAGCGGGATGCCGCGGTGTTCCAGAGGATTGAAGCCCATGAGGGCCTCCCGGGGGGTGAGAACCGTAACGGGTCGGCGCCGGGTACCCACCGCCGTCACGCTCACCGTGCCGATGGACCCACAGGGCGACTTCCGGCCACGGCGGTCCTCACTCGACGCTCTGCTGGGTCCAGGTCCAGGCGTACTGCAGCCAGTCCGCCAGGGTCACCGCGCCCAGGCCCGCGCAGACCAGCCGGGTGGCCCGGGGGACGGTGGTGTACCCGCAGACCAGGGCGCCGGCCGCCCAGACCGAGACGCAGAACGGGCAGGACACCAGGTCGCCCACGGCCCGGCGCACCCCCTTGCCCCGCGGCTCGTCCATGACCTCGGCGGCCTCGCCGTCCCCCTTGCGCTCGGTGAACGGCGCCCGCACAAAGCTGGTGATCTTGTCGTTGGCCAGCAGCCTGGAGGCCTTGTAGGTGGCCGCTCCCAGCAGGGCGACGTCCCACGGCGGCACGTCCCGGGGCGGCCGTACGCCGCGTGCCCGCACCGCCGCGGTGAAGGCCGCGAGTCCCGTCGCGAAGGTGCCGGCGAGCACGGCGTACCCCGTCAGGGGGGTGTCGTCCTGGTCGTCGTAGCGTGCGGTGTCGGCAGCAGTCATGGTGCCCTCTCCGGCGGTTCCGATGGGCCGTACCGGGTTTCCCGATACGGCCGTCGGAATCGTCGCGAAAAGGGGTTCAGCCGATCTCGACCAGCAGGTCGCCGCCCTCCACCTGCTGGATCCGGTTGATGGCGAGGCGGGTCACGCGGCCCGCCCTGGTGGCGGTGATCGCGGCCTCCATCTTCATCGCCTCGATGGTGGCCACGGTCGCCCCGGCGTCCACCTCGTCGCCCTCGGCGACCGCGAGGGTGACCACACCGGCGAACGGCGCGGCGACATGGCCGGCGTTGCCCCGGTCGGCCTTCTCGGTGACCGGGATGTCGGAGGCGGCGGCCGTGTCCCGCACCTGGATCGGGCGGAGCTGCCCGTTCAGGGTCGACATCACCGTGCGCATACCGCGCTCGTCGGCCTCGCCGACCGCCTCCAGCTCGATCAGGAGCCGCACGCCGGGTTCCAGGTCGACGGAGTACTCCTTGCCCGGGCGCAGGCCGTAGAAGAAGTCCTTGCTGTCCAGGACGCTGGTGTCGCCGTAGGCGGCGCGGTGGGCCTCGTACTCGCGGGTCGGGCCGGGGAACAGGAGGCGGTTGAGGGTGGCGCGGGGCTCCTTGGCCAGGCCCTCGCGGTCCTCCGGCGTCAGCTGCTGCACGGGCTTGGCCGGGCCGCGCCCCTCGAGCGCCTTGCTGCGGAACGGCTCGGGCCAGCCGCCGGGCGGGGTGCCCAGCTCACCGCGCAGGAAGCCGATGACCGAGTCGGGGATGTCGTAGCGGTTGGGCGCCGCCTCGAAGTCCTCGGGGGTGACCCCGGCACCGACCAGGTGCAGCGCGAGGTCGCCGACCACCTTGGAGGACGGGGTGACCTTGACCAGCCGGCCCAGGATGCGGTCGGCGGCCGCGTACAGGTCCTCGATGTCCTCGAAGCGGTCGCCGAGGCCCAGCGCGACGGCCTGCGTGCGCAGGTTCGAGAGCTGCCCGCCGGGGATCTCGTGGTGGTAGACGCGCCCGGTCGGGGAGGCGAGGCCCGCCTCGAAGGGGGCGTAGACCTTGCGGACGCTCTCCCAGTACGGCTCCAGGTCGCCGACCGCCTGCAGGTCCAGTCCGCTGGGCCGGTCGGAGTGGTCGGTCGCGGCGACGATCGCCGACAGGGAGGGCTGGGAGGTCGTACCGGCCATCGACGCGACCGCTCCGTCCACGGCGTCCGCGCCCGCCTGGATCGCGGCGAGGTAGGTGCCGAGCTGGCCGCCCGCCGTGTCATGGGTGTGCAGGTGCACCGGCAGGTCGAACTCGCGGCGCAGCGCCGAGACGAGCTTGGCGGCGGCCGGGGCGCGCAGCAGGCCGGCCATGTCCTTGACCGCCAGGACATGGGCGCCGGCCTCGACGATCTGCTCGGCGAGGCGCAGGTAGTAGTCGAGCGTGTACAGGCGCTCGTTCGGATCGGACAGGTCCGAGGTGTAGCAGAGGGCGACCTCGGCGATCGCGGTGCCGGTCTCGCGCACGGCGTCGATGGCGGGGCGCATCTGGCCGACGTCGTTGAGGGCGTCGAAGATGCGGAAGATGTCGATGCCGGTGGCGGCGGCCTCCTGCACGAAGGCGTCGGTCACCTCGGTCGGATACGGGGTGTAGCCGACGGTGTTGCGGCCGCGCAGCAGCATCTGCAGACAGATGTTGGGCACGGCCTCGCGCAGGGCGGCCAGCCGCTCCCAGGGGTCCTCGGCGAGGAAGCGCAGGGCGACGTCGTAGGTGGCGCCGCCCCAGCACTCCAGGGAGAGCAGCTCGGGCAGGGTGCGGGCGACGACGGGCGCGACGGCGAGCAGGTCCTTGGTGCGCACCCGGGTGGCGAGCAGGGACTGGTGGGCGTCGCGGAAGGTGGTGTCGGTGATGCCGATGGTCGGCGACTCGCGCAGCCGGCGGGCGAAGCCCTCCGGGCCGAGTTCGACGAGCTTCTGCCGGGAGCCGGCGCGCGGCTCGCCCTCGGGCAGCGGGGGCAGCTTGGTGACCGGCTCGATCAGCTCGGGGCGCTCGCCGTGCGGCTTGTTGACCGTGACGTCGGCGAGGTAGGTCAGCAGCTTGGTGCCCCGGTCCGCCGAGGAACGCGCCGTCAGCAGATGCGGGCGTTCCTCGATGAACGAGGTCGTCACCCGTCCCGCCTGGAAGTCCGGGTCGTCCAACACCGCTTGCAGGAAGGGGATGTTGGTGGCCACGCCCCGGATACGGAACTCGGCGACGGCCCGCCGGGCCCGCCCGATGGCGGCCTTGAAGTCCCGGCCCCGGCAGGTGAGTTTCACCAGCATGGAGTCGAAGTGCGCGCTGATCTCCGTACCGGCGTGGGTGGTTCCGCCGTCCAGACGGATGCCGGAGCCGCCGGGCGAGCGGTAGGCGCTGATGCGGCCGGTGTCCGGGCGGAAGCCGTTGGCGGGGTCCTCGGTGGTGATACGGCACTGCAGGGCCGCGCCGTGCAGCTTCACCGTCTCCTGGGACAGACCGAGGTCGGCGAGGGTCTGGCCGGAGGCGATCCGCAGCTGGGCCTGGACCAGGTCGACGTCGGTGACCTCCTCGGTGACCGTGTGCTCGACCTGGATGCGCGGGTTCATCTCGATGAAGACGTGGTTGCCGTCCCGGTCGAGCAGGAACTCGACGGTGCCGGCGTTGCGGTAGCCGATCTCGCGGGCGAAGCGGACGGCGTCGGCGCAGATGCGGTCGCGCAGGGCCGGGTCCAGGTTGGGCGCCGGGGCCAGCTCGATGACCTTCTGGTGGCGGCGCTGGAGAGAACAGTCGCGCTCGAAGAGGTGGATGACGTTGCCCTCGCCGTCGGCGAGGATCTGCACCTCGATGTGGCGGGGGTCGACGACCGCCTTCTCCAGGAAGACGGTCGGGTCGCCGAACGCGGACGCGGCCTCACGGGAGGCGGCCTCGATGGACTCGCGCAGCGCGGCCGGGTCCTCGACCCTGCGCATGCCACGTCCGCCACCGCCGGCGACGGCCTTCACGAACACCGGGAAGCCGATCTCCTCGGCCGCGCGCACCAGTTCGTCGACGTCGTTGGAGGGCTGGGAGGAGCCGAGCACCGGGACGCCGGCCGCGCGGGCGGCGGCCACGGCACGGGCCTTGTTGCCGGTCAGCTCCAGGGTCTGCGCGCTGGGCCCGACGAAGGTGATGCCCGCTTCCTCGCAGGCCTTGGCCAGCTCGGGGTTCTCCGACAGGAAGCCGTAGCCGGGGTAGACGGCGTCGGCGCCGGCCTTGCGGGCCGCGCGGACGATCTCCTCCACCGACAGATAGGCCCGTACGGGGTGGCCGGGCTGGCCGATCTCGTACGCCTCGTCGGCTTTGAGCCGGTGGAGCGAGTTGCGGTCCTCGTGCGGGAAGACGGCGACCGTCCTGGCACCCAGCTCGTAGCCGGCACGGAATGCCCTGATCGCGATCTCACCACGGTTGGCGACCAGCACCTTGCGGAACATCGCCGCTCCCTTCAGCCTGCCGATGACGTCCCCCATGGTGTCGGTGACATGCCCTCATGGCCATGTGAGCCGGGCCACTCAGGGGGTGATTTTCGGCGTCGCCGTGTTGATCTCCGCGGCGGCCTTCCCGATGGCCTCCCGGATCCGGCTGTAGGTGCCGCACCGGCAGACGTTCTCGATGCCGTCGATGTCGGCGTCCGTGGGGTGGGGTGTCCGCTTCAGCAGGGCGACCGCGGCCATGATCTGGCCCGGCTGGCAGAAGCCGCACTGGGCGACGTCGCGCTCCAGCCAGGCCTGCTGCACGGGGTGCAGGGTGTCGCCGTCGGCCAGGCCCTCGATGGTGGTGACCTTCCGGCCCGCGCAGTCCTCGACCTTGACGACGCAGGGCTGGATCTCGTCGCCGTCGAGGTGGCTGGTGCAGGCGCGGCAGACGCCGACCCCGCAGCCGTACTTGGGGCCGGTGACGTGCAGCAGGTCGCGCAGCACCCACAGCAGGGGCATGTCGGCGGGGGCCTCGACGGTGACCTTCTCGCCGTTGAGGGTGAAGGAGTAGGAGGGCATGGGGTCCTTCTCAGAAGCTCAGCGGGAAGCGGCGCGGCTTGGTGCCGGTCGCGCGGGCGTAGGCGTTGGCGACGGCCCCGGAGGCGGCCGGCACCCCCAGCTCCCCGGCGCCTCCCGGGTCCGCCGTGGACGGCATGACGTGCGCCTCGAAGTGCAGCGGGGCGTGGCGCTGCCGGGCCCAGTGGAAGTCGGCGAAGCTGCCCTCGCGCACGGCACCCCGGTCGATGTGCAGACCGGCCGACAGCACCGTGGAGATCCCGTCGATCGCCGTGCCCATGAGCTGGGCCTCGAGGCCCCGCGGATTGATCACCGTACCGACGTCGGCGGCCATCACCACCCGGGTCACCCGGGGCCGGCGCGGATCGGTCGCGTCGATCTCCGCGAGGCAGGCCACGCAGGAGCCGTACTCCTCGTGCACGGCCACGCCCTGCCCGTGCCCGGCGGGCAGGGCCCGCCCCCAGCCCCCGGCCCGGACGACCTTGTCCAGCACGGCCCGGACGGACCTGCTGCGCAGGGTCGTACGGCGGAAGGCGACCGCGTCCTCGCCGAGGCTCGCGGCGATCTCGTCGACCAGGATCTCCTCCGCGGTCCGCGCGGTTCCGGCGTCCACCGACCGCCAGGCGCCGAGCGGGATCGGGAGGTCGACCGAACCCGAATCCCCGGACAGACGGCCGAAGTTGTACAGACCGGAGTCACTGGGTGCCGGTCCGGACGCCCGCCGTACGAAGGAGGCCTGGTCGACCCCGCTCTTCCCGGACGACTCGTTGACCGAGGCCGTCGCGTGGGCGAAGGCGATCACCCGGCCGCCCTGGTGGCTGGCGCGGATGCGGTGGTGGCTTGCGGGGCGCATCCGGCCGTGCCGGGTGTCGTCGTTGCGGCTCCACATCAGCTTGACGGGCCGCCCCGCGGCCTTCGAGATCAGGGCCGCCTCGATCGCCGCGTCGAAGGTCAGCCGCCGCCCGAACGAGCCGCCGCCGCGGATCACATGGACCGTGACGGCGGAGGCGGGCAGTCCGACGGCGGACGCGATGGTGTCGCGCGCCTCCATCGGGGTCTGCGTGGAGAACCACAGCTCCGCCCGGTGGGCGCCCACGTCCGCGATCGCGGTCAGCACCTCCATCGGCGCGTGGCTGACGAACGCGAACTCGAACTCCCCCTCGACCTGCGTCGATCCGCGCGGCGCTGAGCCCAGCGCGGGGACCGCCGCCCGCAGCCGGGAGCGGATGCCGGCGTCGGACAGCGAGGCCATCGGGCCCGGCGCCCACCTGATCTTCAGGGCGTCTTGGGCGGTGAAGGCGTGGTGGAAGGAGTCGGCGACCACGGCGATCCCGCCGGGCACCCTCACCACGGCGTGGACGCCCGGCAGGGCGCGCGCCGCCCGGTCGTCGACCGAGACGACCCGGCCGCCGAGCGTCGGCGGCCTGGCCACCACGGTCGGCTTCGCCCCGGCCACGGCCAGGTCTCCGGTGAACTCGGCCTTTCCGGTGACGATGTCCCGGGCGTCGATCCGGTTCGTCGGCCGGCCGATCACCTTGTGCCGGGCGGCCGGGCGGGGCCGGGCGGAGACCTCGGTACGGCGGATGCGGGCCGCGTCCGCGCTGAGCGAGCCGAAGCTCGCCTTACGGCCGTCGGGGGCGACGACCATGGTGTCCCGGGTGTGCAGGGTCCGGGCGGGCAGGTGCCAGCGGTGCGCGGCCGCGGTCACCAGTCTGGCGCGGGCCGTGGCGGCGAGCCGGCGTGCGGGGTCGTACAGCGAGCGGACGGAACTGGAGCCGCCGGTGGACTGGTTGCCCTTGGTGCGGGCGTCGGCGAGGGGGATGTCGACGTCGGCGAGGCGGGCGTCCAGCTCCTCGGCGATCATCATGGCGACGGCGGTGGTGACGCCCTGGCCGACCTCGACCCGGGGCAGCCGTACGACCACCCGGTTCGCCTTGGTGACCTCCAGGACCAGCATCTCGTCGTCGTCGCCGGTGGCCACCGCGCCGGCGGACTCTGATCCCTGCGCCCTGGAGGTGTCGCAGGCGAGCGGGGCGGCGACGGTGAGGGTGGCGGCGGACAGGGAGTAGACCATGAACCTGCGGCGGGAGACCGCGCGCGGTCCGGGAGGGGAGGACTCGATGCCGTCCAACGGACACTCCTCGGGTGTGTCGCCCACTACGTCAACCGGTAGGAGGGTGCGGACCGTCCTGTGGGTTGCCTGAGAGGTACGTACGGGAGCCGAGACGGGTTCATGGCGGTTCGGACAGGTTGCGGTCGTCCGCCCGTTGTCGTCCGTAGGCTCTGGGGTGCACAGCTGTGCGGTAGACGCCCCGTCCCCACGTCCTAGGGAGAACCATGGCCGACGCCAGTCCCCCGGCCCGTGCCGTCACCCTGCTGGGCCGCCCCAAGCTGTGGCTGATGCCCACCCTGCTGACCGGGCTGCTCGCCCTGTTGCTGTCCCTCCTCTACATGGGCGGCATCGTCAACCCGCAGGGCGATCTGCACCATCTTCCGATCGCCCTGGTCAACGGTGACACGGGCAGACCGCCGGCCGGTCAGCAGCAGAACGCGGGCACGCAGATCGCCGCCGCCATCACCTCCGACACCTCCAGCGACAAGGCGGCGTGGCGCACCCTGACCCTCGCCCAGGCGCAGGACCAGCTCGACTCCGGGAAGGTGTACGGCGCCCTGGTCATCCCCGCGAACTTCACGGACTCCGTCACCGCGCTCGCCACCAGCGACGCCACCGAGCGGCCCACGATGACGGTGCTGACCAACCCCGGCAAGGGCAGCCTGGGTTCCTCCCTCGCCAGTCAGATCACCACGCAGGCCGCGCACCAGGCGTCACAGACCATCGGCAAGCAGCTCACCCGGGCGGACGCGCGGGCCGACGCCACGACCAAGCTGCTGCTGGCCGACCCGGTCAACGTCGTCACCCAGGTCGGCCATCCCCTCGGCAGCCACAGCGGCCTGGGCCTGAGCGCCTTCTACTACACCCTGTTGCTCGTGCTGGCCGGCTTCATCGGCGGCAACGTCATCAGCAACGCCGTCGACACCTCGCTCGGCTACGCCGACAACGAGATCGGCCCCTGGCACACCCGGCTGCCCACGGTCCCGATCAACCGCACGCAGACGCTGCTGCTGAAGATGGCCATGACCGCGGGCATCACGGTCCTCACCGTCTCCCTGATCATGCTCGCGACGATCAGCATCCTGGACATGGACGCGAGCCACCTGCCCCTGCTGTGGATCTACTCCTACTGTGCCTCCCTCGCCGTCGGCCTCGGCGTGCAGGCCATCAACGCCGCGTTCGGCGGGGTCGGCCAGCTGGTCTCCATGTTCGTCTTCATCGTGCTGGGCCTGCCGTCCTCCGGAGCCACCGTCCCCCTGCAGGCCGTCCCCGGCTTCTACCGCTTCCTCTCCAACTTCGAGCCCATGCGCCAGCTCAGCGACGGAGTGCGCGCCATCCTCTACTTCGACGCCCGCGGTGACGCCGGCCTGACCCGCTCCTGGATCATGATCGTCATCGGCGCGGCCCTCGCCCTGCTCTTCGGCTTCGCCATGACCCGCTACTACGACCGCAGGGGCCACGCCCGCCTCACGCCCCAGCCGGCCTGACCGATGTGCCTGAGCCGCAGCGCCCGTCACCGGAGGGGGCGCGGGAGTGTGCAACCCTCTCGCAACCTCCGGTGTGCTGCCCTGGCCCCATGGACGAGGAGACCCCGCGTGTCGAGCTCACCCCCGCGGCCGCCGAGTTGCTGCGCCGGCTGCGGGCCACGCACGGACCGCTGATGTTCCATCAGTCCGGCGGCTGCTGCGACGGCAGCGCGCCCATGTGCTACCCCGACGGCGAGTTCCGCACCGGCGGTTCGGACGTGCTGCTGGCGGAGCTCGAGGTCGAGGGCGTGCCGGAGCCGGTGACGTTCTGGATGGCGCGAAGCCAGTACGAGGCCTGGAGCCACACCCGGCTGATCGTGGACGTCGTGTCGGGCCGTGGCAGCGGTTTCTCGCTGGAGGCACCCGAGGGGGTGCGTTTTCTCACCCGTTCTCGTGTAGTCGACGCCTAGCCACCCCGCAGGTCCCCGTCTTCTGCTCCACTTCCCTTGGTACCCGGGACAGTTGACGAGACCTCAGGGGGCAGTGTGACGCATCGTCAGAGGCGTTTCCCGGCAGGCAGATCCAACAGATCCGTACTCGCTCTTCTCACGGCATTCGGCGCGCTGGCCGGTGCCGCCCTGGTGGGGGCGGCACCGGCCAGCGGCGTACCCGCCGTCACCGCGATAGCGAAGGGCGTCACCTACCGGCAGTTCGACGTCCAGGGGGCGAAGGGGCTCACCCATGCCCATCTGGTGACCGTCGACCTGCGCGACACGCACGTCCGGCTCGACCTGCTGTACCCGGGCGCGGTGGCCGCCCGGGCGCCCGTCTCCCGGCTCGCCGACGCCCAGCGCGCGGTCGCGGGCGTCAACGGCGACTTCTTCAACATCACCGAGACCCAGCACCCGGGCGTCGAGGCCACCGGCTCCACGGACGGACCGGCGATCGCGAGCGGTCACCCGCTGAAGGCGTCCGTGCCGGACGGCCAGCGCTTCGGCCCGGCGCTGCCGCCCGGCACCAGCACCGAGGACGTGCTCGGGGTGGGCATCGACCGCAGGGCCCGGCTGGACCACCTGGCCCTCCAGGGGACGGTCCGCACACCGGTGGGGCGCCTGCCCCTCGGCGGGTTCAACCAGTTCGCGCTGCCGGTGAACTCGGTGGGCGCGTTCACCTCGGACTGGGGCGGCGCCTCCCGGCTGCGTGCCACCTGCGGCACGGACACCGACCGGGCGGCCGCGTGCAGCAAGGACACCTATGAGGTGACGGTCCGGCACGGCCGGGTGGTGTCGGCGTCGGCCACACCGGGTGCCGGCGCGATCGCGACGGGCACCACGGTCCTCCTCGGCCGGGAGGCGGGCGCGGACCGGCTGCGCAGGCTCGTGAAGGGCGAGCGGGTGACGGTGACGCACCGTCTGGTCGCGGCCACCTCCAGGATCCCGTACCGCTTCGCCCTCGGCGGCTACCCGGTACTCAGGGGCGGACGGCCGCTGGCCGGGCTGGACAACGGCACGGCGGCGGTACGGACGGCCGTCGGCATCGCGCACGGCGGCAGACGCGTCCTGCTGTTCGCACTCGACGGCGCGCCCCAGTACCGCAAGGGCCTGACGATCGCCGAAGTGGCGGACGAGATGCGGGCGTTGGGCTCGGTGGACGCCTTCAGCCTGGACGGCGGCGGCTCGACCACGCTGGTCGCCCGGGCACCGGGCGCGAGCGGTGTGACCGTACGCAATCATCCGTCCGGGGACACGGAGCGCCCGGTCCCCAACGGCATCGGGGTCTTCGTCAAGCGGTGACCGCGCACGGCCTCACGGATGCAGGCTGCTGACGATGTCGGCGGTCGCCGTGAGGCCGCTGTGGATGGTGGGCGCCATGCTGGTGCCGGCCAGGAAGAAACCCAGCAGCATGCAGACCAGGGCGTGCGAGAACTTCAGCCCGCCGCTGCGCAGGAAGATCACCGCCAGGATCAGGAACAGCAGCACCACAGAGATGGAAATCGCCATCGTCAACCTCCTCCGCCACGCCGCACATGCGGTTCACGGCTTTCGGCCGTAAGTGTGGCGTAGCGGGGGGTTCGTCCGGGCGGCTGACCTGTCCTCCGAACGTGTGGTTCTCAGCTCGCCTTGTGCGAGTCCAGGAAGGACTCCAGTCCGGCGAGGTCGTCGGTGTTGAAGTAGTCGACGCCGGCGGCGAGCAGTTCGGTCCACAGCGCGTCCCGGGCGGGCCCGGCCACGTCGGGGGTGTTCCAGAACCGCACCTTCTGCCCGGTCTTGTGCGCCTGGCCGATGATGCCGCGCAGCTTCTGCCGCTCGGCGTCGGGGAAGGCGCCCACGCCCAGCCAGGTGAAGTTGAGCTGCCAGTTGTCGCTGATCAGCGGGACGAAGGAGGAGGGTGCCGCGGTGCCGAGGTCGGTGAGGCGGCCGTCGTAGAAGGCGCGGCGCACGCTCTGCGCCTCCATGGGGATGCGGGCGGCCCGGTCGCCGGAGATGACGTTGGTGACGGCGCCGGGGTGGACACGGCCGTGGGCGTAGGTCGTGAACAGGTGCTTGTAGCGCTGGAGATGGCGGTCGAGTTCGAGGTACGTCGAGGAGCCCTCGGTCTTGATGTCGATGAGCAGCTGCAGCGGCCGGTGCCAACCCCGGTACACGGAGCCGTGGTTGGCCTTGACGATGCGGGCCAGCGGGTCGAGGTAGAGGGACTCGAGGGTACGGGTCGGGTCGAGGTCGTCGACGGTGTGCCCGATCAGCAGCTGGTCGCCGACGAGGAAGATGTCGGCCTCGACGCTGCCGAACCGGTGGTCGAGCGCGTCGAAGAGGGGGCGCGGGTGCTCGTAGTCGTTGTGGGCGTGGGCGCGCCACAACGGGCGCCTGGTGTGCTTGCGTCCGTCCGCGAACGCGCTGCCGGCCGGCGGGGCGAGCACGGCGGCGAGCGTGGCGCCGAAGGTGGTGAGGGCTCTGCGGCGGGTGACGAGGGCCATGTTCTGCCTCCCTGTGGGGCGGGTCGGAACCACAGGGAGTATGAGGCGCGTTGGCACCCTATGAACCTGTACATGCCAGGAGTTGGCCGGACCGCCGTCACCCGTTCACTCCTTCGGCACGGGCGCACGAAGAAGCCCGCCCCAGGTGGGGCGGGCTTCACCAAGTGACCGTCAGGGGGCCTGCAGGTCGACGAGTTCGGCCACCGCGCCACGGTGGGCGCCGGCCGTGCCGTAGGCGATCGAGTCGGACTTGGCCCGCTTGAGGTAGAGGTGGACGGGGTGTTCCCAGGTCATGCCGATGCCGGCGTGCAACTGCAGCGCCTCCTCGGCGGCGTGGACGGCGACGGGCGACGCGTAGGCCTGGGCGACGGCCACCGCGAGGTCGGTGTCCTCGCCGGTGGTGAGCGCGTCGGCCGCGTTGCGGGCAGCGGCACGCAGGCTCGCGACCTCCAGCCACAGCTGGGCGAGCCGGTGCTTGAGCGCCTGGAAGCCGCCGACGGGCCGGTTGAACTGCTTGCGCTCCTTCAGGTAGCGCACGGTCTCCGTCAACATCCATTCCGCGAGCCCGAGTTGCTCGGAGGCGAGCAGTCCGGCACCGGCTCGCAGCGCCCGCCGGACGGCGGGTCCGGCGTCGCCGAGGCGTCGGCCCCGGGTGCCGTCGAGGGTGACGGTGGCCAGCGGCCGGGTGAGATCCAGGGACACCTGCGGGGTGACGGCCGCGTCGGCGGCCTCCACCGCGTACAGCCCGCCGTCCTCGGCCGGCACCAGCAGTACCTCCGCCACGGCGGCGTCCGCGATGCCGGTCAACTCCCCGTGCAGGGCGCCGCCTTCCAGCCGTACGGTGGGAAACGCGGTGCCCGGAGCGCGGTGCAGCCCGACCGCGAGCACCCCGATGTCCCGTCCGGAGGCCAGCCGGCCGAGCAGGTCCTCGTCCCCGCACTCCAGCAGGGCCTCTGTGGCGACGACGGCGCTGGCGAGGTAGGGCACCGGGGCGACCGCGCGGCCCAACTCCTCCAGGACAACGGCGACTTCGCGATGGGTGGCACCTTGGCCGCCGTGCGCCTCGGGCACCAGCAGGCCCGCGAGGCCCATGCCGTCGACGAGGGCCTTCCAGGCGGCGAGGTCGTGCGGGGCGTCAGACTCGGCGCGGGCGATGACGCCCGGTGCGTCGCAGTGGTCGGCGAGCAGGTCCCGTACGGCCGCCCGCAGAGCCTCTTCCTCCTCCGAGTAC
This sequence comes from Streptomyces sp. NPDC002144, assembly GCF_053593695.1. Classification (NCBI taxonomy): domain Bacteria; kingdom Bacillati; phylum Actinomycetota; class Actinomycetes; order Kitasatosporales; family Streptomycetaceae; genus Streptomyces; species Streptomyces sp. NPDC002144. Next base: position 9,910 of record NZ_JBSFDB010000016.1, on the reverse strand, counting down.
AGCAGGTCGGTCATCGGGCCAGGTCCTTCCAGGCGACGTCCTTGTCGGTGCGCGGCTCGGCGGGCAGGCCCAGGACCCGCTCGGCGACGATGTTCAGCAGGACCTCGCTGGTCCCGCCCTCGATGCTGTTGCCCTTGGAGCGCAGATAGCGGTAGCCGGCCTCGCGGCCCGTGAAGTCCACCAGCTCCGGGCGCCGCATGGTCCAGTCGTCGTACAACAGGCCCTCCTCGCCGAGGAGTTCGACCTCCAGGCCGCTGATCTCCTGGTTGAGGCGGGCGAAGGCGAGCTTCATGCCGGCGCCCTCGGGGCCGGGCTGGCCGGCGACCAGCTGCTGGCGCAGGCGCTCGGCGGTGAGGCGGGAGACCTCGGACTCGACCCAGAGCTTCAGCAGCCGCTGGTGCAGGTCGTGGGTGCGCAACTCGGGCCGCTCACGCCAGGTCTTCGAGACGGGGCCGATCATGCCGCCCTCGCGGGGCAGCCGCATGCCGCCGATGGCGACGCGCTCGTTGTTCAGCGTGGTCTGCGCCACCCGCCAGCCGTCGCCGACCTCGCCGAGGCGCCGCGAGTCCGGGATGCGGACGTCGGTCAGGAAGACCTCGTTGAACTCCGCCTCGCCGGTGATCTGCCGCAGCGGCCGAACCTCGACGCCGGGGTCGGTCATGTCGCAGATGAAGTACGTGATGCCCGCGTGCTTGGGCACGTCCGGGTCGGTGCGGGCGATGAGGATGGCCCAGCGGGCGACATGGGCGCTGGACGTCCACACCTTCTGCCCGTTGACCACCCAGTCGTCGCCCTCCCGGACGGCGCGCGTGCCGAGCGCGGCCAGGTCGGAGCCGGCGCCCGGCTCGCTGAAGAGCTGGCACCAGACCTCCTCCCCCACCCACAGGGGCCGCAGATAGCGCTGCTTCTGCTCCTCGGTCCCGTACTTCAGGATGGTCGGCGCGGCCATGCCCAGCCCGATGCCGATGCGCCGGGGATCGTTGTCGGGGGCCCCGGCGGCCTCCAGCTCGGCGTCCACGACGGTCTGCAGGGACCGGGGCGCGCCCAGGCCACCGAGGCCCTCGGGGTAGTGCACCCAGGCCAGCCCCGCGTCGAAGCGGGCCCTGAGGAAGTCCAGACGGTCGGTGCCGGCCGGCGGATACGCGGCCAGCAACTCCCTTGTGCGGCGCCGCAGTTCGGCTGCGTCGGTCATGCGGCGGCTCCCTTCTCCAGCGACGGGACGACGACCACCCGGCCGGTGGTCACACCGTCGGCGACGCGCTGCACGGCCGCCGCGCCCTCCTGCAGCGGCACCCGCTCGCTGACCAGCGGCTTGATGGCGCTCCGGGCGGCGAGTTCGGTGAGCTGTTCGTGGCAGTGCTGGACCAGCTTGGGGTTCTTGGTGTTGTACAGGCCCCAGTGCAGACCGAGGATCGAGTAGTTCTTCACCAGCGCGTGGTTGAGCCCGGGCGCGGGGATGTTCCCGCTGGCGAAGCCGACGACGACGATCCGGCCCTCGAAGGCGACGACCTTGGTCGACTGCGTGTAGGCCTCGCCGCCGACCGGGTCGTAGATCACGTCGGCGCCCCGGCCCCCGGTGGCCTCCTTGACCGCGCTCACGACGTCCTCACCGCGCCGGTCGATGACGACGTCACAGCCCAGCTCCCGGGCCACCACGGCCTTTTCGGCGCCGCCCACGACACCGATGACCCGCGCCCCGGCCGCCTTGCCGAGCTGTACGGCCGCGCTGCCGACCCCTCCTGCGGCAGCGTGGACCAGCAGCGTCTCCCCGGCCTCCAGGTGCGCCCGGCGGTGCAGGCCGAACCAGCCCGTCTGGTAGCCGATGTGCAGTGCGGCGGCCTCGGCGTCGTCCAACGAGTCCGGGGCGGCCAGTACGGCGGCGGCGTCCGCGACAGCGTACTCGGCGAAGCCGCCGTAGGGCAGCGCGGGGTTCGCGATCACGCGGCGCCCGTCCTCGGTCTCGCCGCAGATCTCCACGCCCGGCGTGAAGGGCAGCGGCGGGCGCACCTGGTACTGGCCGCGGGCCATCAGCACGTCCGGGAAGTTGATGTTGGCGGCACGCACCTTCAGCAGCACCTGGCCCTCGCCGGGCGTGGGCGGCGCGACCTCCGCGAGGCGCATCACCTCACTCGGCTCGCCGTTCTCGTGCACTTGCCATGCCTGCATGCGGTGCCTCCACGGGACTGCGTCGACTGCTTCGTCCGACCGGGTCACTCGCATACTAAGCGGTCGCTTGCCCACCTGGGAACCGCCTTCGGCCAAACCGCTCAGTGGCCCGCAGCACGGACCCGTCCGACCGCCCAGCGCTGGGCTTGCGACAGTTCGCCACCGAGGCCGAGCGGATCTGTTCCATGCCGCTGCCGCTGACGAGGGCACATCGATCGCGGCCGTCAGCGCCAAGTGCGGGCTGCCGGCCGGCTCGATCTACTGGCACTTCGAGGACAAGGACTACCTGATCGCCGCGGTCATCGAGCGCAGCTTCGAGACCTGGCTGCGGGCGGTCGAACCGCCGGGCGAGGACGCCGGGACCCCGCTGGAACGGGCCGCACTGATGGCCGCGAACGTGGCGCGATCCCTGGTCGACGCGCCGGACTTCCTCCGCCCGGGCCTGATCCTCGCGCTGGAGCGGCGCCCCACGGAACCCCGGGGCCGGGCGGTGTTCCTCCAGGTGCGCGCGGTCTCCCGGCAACGGATCGCCGGGTCATCTGCAAGCTGTTCCCGAGTCAGGGCAGAGGGGGCCGACGGCTCAGCCGCTCCCCCGCAGCAGCCGCGACAACCCCAGCGCCGCCGTTCTGACCGCGGGCGAGGAAGCGGCCACGGCACTCACCGCCTCCGGATCACGCCTGACCGTCTCCGAGGCCGCCGCGACACCGGCCCGGTTCGGCCGCCGACGGGTGTGACGACTCAGCTTCGGAGATCTTTGCGGCGGCGAGGCGTGGCCGAGCGGGGCGGTGTCGAGCGCATGTGGTCGCGCACCGGCGCCAGCAGGCCGGCGAGCGCCCTGACGTCGTCGCGCGAAAGCGGCTCGAAGAGAAGGCCGTTGACCACCTCGACGTGTCCCGGCAGCACCTTGCCGAGCAGCGCGCGCCCGGCCTCGGTGATGGTGACGGTGACGCCGCGCTCGTCGTCCGGCGAAGGAGCGCGGACGACCAGGCCGTCCTTCTCGAGCAGACCCACCTGGTAGGTCAGGCCGCTGCGGCTGTAGACGACGCCGTCGGCCAGGTCGGTCATGCGGTGGCTGCCCGTGGGTGAGTCGCCGAGGCGGGCCAGCAGCTGGAACTGCACGTAGCTGAGATCGCCGCTCTCGCGCAGCTGCTGCTCGACCGCGTGCCGGAGCAGGCTGGCGACCTCGATGAGGTCGAAGTAGGCGCCCAGCTGTTCGGGGTCGAGCGACGGCGGCGATTCAGGCATGACCGGAGTGTACTGCTTCGAATTCGAAGAGTGTGGAGCGACCAGCGTGGGCAGCACCGCATCACCTCCGATAAGGCGAGATCTCCCGCAGCTGCTGACCGAGGCCGCGGAACCGTCCGGCGACATCACGGGATCGCGGAGGCCGTGTGCCGGTCGCCGGCGTCGGGCGGTGCGCGCGCCGAGGTGGAGGTGGTGGAGCAGCTCGGATGCGCTCGCATCGCCGGTGACTGGCACCACTTGCTTCGAATTCGAAGCAGATGTATCGTCGTCAGCAGTTGCTTCGAATTCGAAGCACATCGGATCGCAGCGAAGGTGAGAACCGAAATGAAGGCTGTGCGTTTCCACGAGTACGGCGACCCGGGCGCCCTGCGCCACGAGGACGTGGAGCTTCCCGTCCCCGGGGCCGGCGAGGTCCGGATCCAGGTGGCCGCGACGTCGTTCAACTCCGTCGACGGCAACATCCGCGGCGGCTTCATGCAGGGCCCCATCCCGGTGGTCCTGCCGCACACCCCCGGCATCGACGTCTCCGGCACCGTCGACGCGCTCGGCGAGGGCGTGGACGGCATCGCGGTCGGCGACGACGTCATCGGCTTCCTGCCGATGGACAAGCCCGGAGCCGCCGCCCAGTACGTCCTTGCCCCGGCCGACATCCTCACGCCGGCCCCCAAGAGCCTCCCGCTGCCCGACGCCGCCGCGCTGCCGGTGGTGGGCCTCACCGCGTGGCAGGCGCTGTTCGACCACGGCAAGCTGACGGCGGGACAGCGGGTGCTGATCAACGGCGCCGGCGGAGCGGTCGGCGGCTACGCCGTGCAGCTGGCCAAGAACGCCGGCGCCCACGTCATCGCCACAGCCAGTCCCCGCAGCGGCGAGCAGGTCAGGACGGCGGGCGCCGACGAGGTCGTCGACCACACCTCCACGGAGGTGACCGCCTCGGTGACCGAGCCGGTCGACCTCGTCCTCAACCTCGCGCCGGTCGACCCGGCACAACTGGCCGCGCTCCCCGGCCTGATCCGCCCCGGCGGAGTACTGGTGAACACCACGGTGTGGATGCCCGCGCCCTCCGACGAGGAGCACGACGTGCGAGGCGTCGACCTGTTCGTCCGCAGCGACGCCGAGCAGCTGGCGCGGCTGGTGGCGCTGATCGACGGCGGACAGCTGCGCGTCGATGTCGCCGAGCGGGTGCCGCTGGCCGAACTGCGGGCGCTCCACGCCCGGGCCGCCGAAGGCGCGGTGCACGGCAAGGTCATCGTCCTCCCGCCCACTGCCTGACGCCGCTCCCCCACCGAAAGGGCGACGTCGGCGACATCATCGGCATCGGGGAACACCTGCTCAGGGAGGGGACCGTGGTCTCGGGGCGGATGACGGAGCGGGCGGCGAGGCGGAACTGGTTCAGCTTGTCGATGATGGTCTGCCCGACCGGCGTATGGCCCCTGATGCTGATGCCCTGGTGGGTGCTGAGGCGCCACAGGACGGCGGCGACGGCGATGGAGTGGTGGCGTTCGTTGACCCGCAGGAAGCGGATCTTCAGCTTGACGCCGCTGATCGTCTCGTCGATGCAGTCGGTGAGGCGGGCGTTGAAGACGGTGTCGACATAGCCGCGAACCTGCGATGGCCTTGGGACCGAGCGGGACGCCGTGGGCCCAGATGCGCGCCTCGATCCGCTCGAAGCGGAACCGCATCACACCGGTGTCGAGGTCGTCGCGGTGCATGCCGATGGCGTCGGTGCCGAAGCGGCGCCAGTCGGTGAACCGTTCGGTCTCGATGACGATGTAGCCGAGGTGGACGACTCCGAAGACGGAAGGGAAGGTCATCGGCGGCCGCCGGTGTTGGCCACCAGGTACAGATCGCAGTTGGGCATGCGGTCGGCGAGCACACGGCCTCCGGTGCCGTGTGCGCAGGTTCGAATCCTGCCGGGGGCACCGCAGATGAGGTGCCCAAAGATCCCGTCACCAGCGGAAACGCTGAGGCCGGGGTCTTCGCGTATGTGCAGGCGTATGCGGCCCGAAGCTGCTCTATGTCGAGGTCTGTGGACGAGGCGTGGACGGGATCTTGAGGCATCGCCGCAGGTGAGCCCGCAAAACGATGCGGCCCGGACCCGGGACAGGTGTGGGACCGCATCGCAAGGCTGCACCGACTCCCCTAATCGGCAGTGACCCCCCAATAGGCGATCTGCGCGGGCCTACCGTTGCGGTAGAGCACTGTGCAATTCCCCCGGGCGCGGCCTGGGAAGTCCAGTTGCTCGGAGTCGAGCGCGGCGTCCCACTCCTCGTAGGTGGGCCGGCCGTGAGGAGCCCACGCTCGCACCTCGTCATCGGTCAGCGGCCGCATGAACGGACCGTCATCGCTGTCCGCGGCCTCGATCATGAGAGGGAAGTCCAACACGGAGCCCGTGCCGCCGGTGAAGATGTACTCCTGCCACGCTGGGTCATGCCACAGTTCCTCGACGGACCGCCCCTCGAAGCCGTGATTGTCCCGTGCCAGCTCGTCTTCCTGCTCCTGCCGGAACGCGGCCGCCAAGTCACGCCGATACGGGCCCGTATGAGTCCATGCATTACCGCCCATCCGCGTCCCCTCTCAATTCGAACTGGATGTTCAAGAGCGGAGCGTAAGAGACGGCACTGACAAGCGCCTTGACGACGGCCGCAAGCTGGAGACCACCTACTGTAAGACGCACGCCGCGGGCCTGGAGGACATCGACCAGACTTTGACGGCGCACCTGTTTCAGGTCGTCCATCTGCTGGCGCGGGCACTGCGGCGCTCCGAGCTGCCGTGTGAGGGAGTGAACGTGTTTCTCGCCGATGGCGAGGTGGCCGATCAGACGGTCTTCCATCTTCACGTGCACGTTTTCCCCCGTACCGCGGACGACGGGTTCCGGTTGGAGGTCAGGTGGCTGGATCGGTCCCGAGCAGACCTGGATGACGACGCCGCACGGGTCAGAGATGGCCTTGCGCGCAGCGGATACCGCTACGGACATCCGTGAGGTGTGGTGGGCCGAAGGCCAGATCCTGTACGGCCGAGCTCCGTTCGAGTTCAACCGGCCCCGCATCCTCACCAGTCATGAGATTCATGGGTCAGGGCTGGATGTTCTTCAGGTCCTCCAGAGGCTTGGGTGCGTCTGCCGGGTGTAGGCGCTGGACCAGGGCTGGTCGCTCGCGAAGATCTGGCCTGTCGGCTCCTTACCATTGGCCGTACACTGCCAATTCATAAGCAAGCGGGCTGTATTGACGGGGGGAGCCCACCATGTCTGGGGATGTCTACGGGCAGAACAGATTCGTACCGCCCATGCCGTCGAGTCCTCCGCCCGCGCCGCCGGACGCAGGCCGGGCCGTCGCCGTCGCCCTGCTCAACCTCAGCGGTCTGGGCCTGGGTTACGCGCTGATGCGCCGCTGGGTCCTGGCCGCCGTGTGCTGGGCGGCGACCGTCGTCCTGCTGCTGATGGCGCTGCCTGCGGACGCCGACGGCGTGCCCGGGCTCGCGCTCGGCCTGTACGTCGTGTTCCTGGTGCTGACCGCCGTCCACGGCGCCGTCGTCGCACTGCGCACGCGCCTGGCCTGGCCGGGACGGTCGCCGATCGCGATCCTGCTGGGCGTGGCGCTGCTCGCCGTACCGGTGGGCGGATCCGTGCTGTACGACAACGCCCGCCAGGAGGCCATCGAGCAGGCCCTCCTCGACCGGCTCCAGAAGGCCGACGACCTGGTGACGGCGGCTGGCCGGGACTCGTTCGGCAGCGGCAAGTCCGACTACAGGTCGGCGCTCGAGACCTACCGGAACCTCGCGGTCCACCACTCGGGCTCCCGCGCGGCGGCCGAGGTCCCCGACCGGATGAGGACCTACTACGCGACGGTGGGCGCGGCCTACGGTCACAAGAACTACTGCGACGCCGTCGCACCGCTCGAGTACCTGCGCACGGTGCCCGACACCATGCCCAAGGACGCCATCGGCTCTCTGCGCACATGGCCCGACGACCGGCTCGCCACCTCGCTGTACGAGTGCGGTTCGCAGCGGATGTCCAATGGCGACTCGGACTGGGTCACGCAGTACGGCAACCTGCTGGACACCTTCCCCGACTCCGAGCCGGCCGCGAAGGTCGCCCCCGCGGTGAGTTCGGCCGTCGACGCCGCCGCCAAGGAGGTACAGGGCGACGACCCGTGCGCCGCCGTCTCCCAGCTGCGCGAGCTGAAGACCCAGATCGGCGACCTGTCCGGCAGCGCGGGCGAGCAGTCGAGCGACCTCGACAAGGACGCCGACCGGGCGGGCGCGAAGGCCGACGCCGGTGACTACGACTGCGGCGTCCACCAGTACAAGCACGGCGACTTCAATGGGGCTCAGCAGACCCTCACCGACTTCGCCTCCGCTCACAAGCACGACAAGAACCGGGCCCGCGCCCAGAAGATCGCCATAGCCGCCGAGATCGCCCAGACCATCCCGGCCGCCGGCAAGAAGCTGCCCACCACCGCCTCCGGCGGCGGCATCTCGGTGACGGTGAAGAACGACAGCCCCGACGACATCACCGTCCTCTACACCGGCCCCGTCACCGGCAGTTTCACCCTCAAGGCCTGCGGCAGTTGCAAGGCCTACTCCTTCACCGACACCATCACCCCCGGCTTCAAGCCCTGCTCCAGCGGCAAAAGCTACCCCCAGCGCACCATCAGCCTGCCAGCGGGCACCACCTACTTCGTCCACAAGCCCAAGAACCGCACCACCTCGTCGCCCGCCAAGGACACCGTCAAGATCAGCTCTGCCTACATCTACACCGAGTGCTCCTACACCACGCAGGGCCTCGGCAGTGGTTACTGACGGGCCGTTCCCTGCCGGTGGCGCCGAGCGTCACCGGCCGGGGCGAACCGCCGGGTGTGCCATGAGCATGTAGTGCCCTCCTTCATCACGGGCCACGGTGCGATCACGTGCAGATCCGCGAAAATCCAGGGATCGGGGCTCCATGCGTCCGGTGTCCGAGGCCGGCCGTCGAGGTGGTGCTCGCCGGCCGGCCACCGCACCGGCGCTCAGTCCTTGGTCTGCTCCAGTGTGGACTTGGTGTCCGACTTCAGCCAGTCACGGACCTCGCTGAGATCCGGCGGGCTCGTGTCACTGTCGTACGTCGTGCGGTACTCGGTGAACCCCATGGTGTACGTCATCCAGCCGTCCCGGACGGCGAGAGTGGCATAGATGGATCCGCTGGTTGTGCCGCTGGTGGTGTCGTTGCTGACGAGATACGCCTCGTCACCGATGCCCTTGACGATCTCCACGTCGTAACCCGAGTGGCTCTTGCGGTAGTTCTTCCACAGAGCGGTGAACTCCGCCGCCGGATCGGTCTTCTTGTGCAGGTCCATCTGCATGGTGAGATAGGCGTCCCCGTAGCTGGACGGGGTCTTCTTCAGGCTCAGGCTGCAGTAACTCTCGTCCAGCGCGTCGGACTTGAGGGAGTTGCGGAGCGGCGAGGAGTCGTCATCCGGGTACTCGTCCTTGAACGACGAGTAGTCCGCGCCGGTGCACAGGTTCGAGGGGGCGCTGTAGCCGCGCAGGTCGGCGCTGTCGCCCCGGCCGAGGAGGAACACGCCGCCCGCCCATGCGGCGGAGGCGACCACCGCGCCGACGACCGCCCACAGCACGGCCCGCCCGGCGCCGCCACCGCCCCCCGGGGCCGCTGGGACGGGCACGGGGCCGTAGTAGGGCTGCGCGGCATACGGGTTGCCCGGCTGGGGCTGGGCAGGCTGGCCCACCAGGGTGGGCTGGGCGTAGAAGTTCGGCTGGGCCGGTGTGGGCGCGGGAGCCGGCGGCGGGTCGGATCCCGGCGCACCCGGAGCCGCGGGCTGCGGATTCGGGGACTGCGGCTTGGGGTGCGGATACGCGCTCGGGGTCGCCGGCGTCTCCGGGACGCCTGGCTGATCAGATGGCTGCGAAGCCTCGGGTGGCGTGGACATGATGTGAAGATAGTCGCCGATAGGCGTCAAGTCCCATGATATCCAGGATCGTTATGGCCTGGGGACGGCTCTGGTACGGCGCAGAGGGAACCGAACGAAGGAACCGCGTTACTGACTTCCTCGGGTTGTTGTCGGCTGCGGGTGAGGGGCAGTCTGGTCATCGAGAACCCGGCCTCGCCCTCGAAGACGATGTACGCGCCCAGCGCCGCCGCAGTCGTTCCGCCTGCCAGGCCGGTTCCTGCGAAGACCCAGTGGGCGAGGACGTACGTCGTTTCGGGCTCGCGGCTGTTGGTGCTGGTGATTGCGGCTTGTGCGCGGCGCCATTCGGCGCGGGCGTTGCGGAGGGCGCCGAGGGTGGTGGAGTAGCGGCGCTCCACCTGGACGCCATGAACCACGCCTGCTCCACGGTGTGTCGGTCGACGGCGGACGGGATGGAAGCTGGGGTGAGTGGTGGTGAAGGAGTCGAACAGCCCGCAGGTCGGGGGTCACGTCCGCTGGAGTGGTGTATCGACGGCCACTCGGTGATCTCGTCTTTGAGGCTATGCGGTGAGTTCGGTGGGCAGGACGGTGTCGTCGGT